>JAAXWY010000026.1 GCA_013334745.1 Coriobacteriia bacterium | reverse complement strand
ACCACGTGCGCTTCATGGGTACGACACCTGCCAACCTCGAGCAGTACTACGACCGCACGCTGACCATCAGCGAGGCGACCACGCTCAGTGCCGTGGCCGGCGAGTCGATCACGGTCTCAAGTGACCTGACGCCGATCGCACCGCCCAGCACGCAAGGCATCAGCGGCAACGTCACCAACCTGGGGGCGCCGCTCGATCACATCGTGGTCACGGCCTATGACGCGGTGACGCACAGAGACGTCAAGGGCGTCTACACCGACGCACTGGGCAACTACACGCTCGGCTCGCTGCCGGCGGGCTCCTACCACGTGCGCTTCATGGGCACGACGCCTGCAAGCCTGACGCAGTACTTCGACCACAAGGTCAACATCACCGACGCGGCCGTCGTGACGGTTACCGCCGGCCTGATGACGACGGTGTCTTCTGACCTGGCACCCACGACGCCTGTCACGGTCCAGACCATCTCAGGCACCATCACCAACGTCGGAGTGCCGATGAACCGTGTGGTGGTCACGGCATTCAACGCCACGACCCATGCCTACGTGCGTGGTGTGTTCACCAACGCACTGGGCGTCTACACGCTCTCGCTTCCTGCGGGCAGCTACCATCTGCGCTTCACGGGCATGACGCCGTCGAGCCTGACGCAGTACTACGACCACCAGAACCGCATCAGCAACGCGAGCGTCCAGGTCCTCGGATCCGGAGCGGAGCTGACGATAGACAGCGACCTGTCCGGAGCGATCACCCCGTAAGGGCGGCTGCCGGGCCGCTCACGCACTGGAGACCTCGCCGACCAAGCGGCGAGGTCTTCGTGCGCTTTGCGACGATTTCGGGCATCCTGCGTACGTTGCGTTCGTCGCGGCACCGGGTGATCTCGGCGACAAGGTGGGTGGATGACCGGCTACGAACATGGCGCTACAACGAAGCGACTGCCCGAGTGGCTTCGGCGGCCGATTGCTCGCACGGGCACCTTCGCGGCCGTCGATGGGATGCTCGAGGAGCTGTCGCTCAACACGGTCTGCCAGTCTGCGAAGTGTCCCAACCGTGGTGAGTGCTTCAGCAGCGGCACCGCGACGTTCCTTATCATGGGCGACGCGTGCACCCGCGGATGCCGTTTCTGCGCTGTTGAGACCCGTGTGCCGGAGCCGCTCGACGCCGATGAACCCGCTCGAGTTGCCGAGGCGGTCAGCCGACTGAAGCTGCGCCACGTCGTCATCACGTCCGTGACGCGCGACGACGTCGCCGACGGGGGAGCGGCGCACTTCGTCGCCACGATCGAGGCGGTGCGCAGCGCAGTTCCGGGTATCGCTGTCGAGGTCCTGACAAGTGACTTTGCGGGGGACGAGGCCAGCGTCGACGTGGTCGCGGCCGCTAGGCCCGACGTCTACAACCACAACATGGAGACGGTCCCGCGTCTCTACGCGCAGGTGCGACCGGGTGCCGTCTACGAGCGTTCGCTGCGCGTCCTGGAGCGCGTCCGAGAGACGCAGTCCGACGTTCCCACGAAGTCGGGCGTCATGCTCGGCCTGGGGGAGACCCCCGACGAGGTGCGCGATGTCATGCGCGACCTGCTCGCCCACGGCGTCACGATGCTGACACTCGGGCAGTACCTGCGTCCGAGCGCAGCGCATCTTCCCGTCGCCGAATTTGTGGAGCCGGAGGTGTTTGCGCAGCTCGCGCGCGACGCGTACGCGCTCGGGTTCTCGGCTGTCGCAAGCGCGCCGTTCGTGCGATCGAGCTACCACGCGCACGAGCTGGCCGATGAGGCGGGCCGACCGAGCAGCGGCTAGGTGACGGTGACCGCTCGGGGCTCCGCTGCGCGATCCCGCCCGGATGACTTCGCCTCAAGCAGTGCCGCGTCGGCGGTGGCCATCAGGAGGCCCGGCTCGGCGGTGTCGTACGCACGCGAGTAGGCACCTCCGATGCTGACCGTCAGCCGCACATTCTTCTCGGCGAACTCGATCTGCAGCGCGCGTACTGCGCTCAGCACCCGCTCCATCAGCGCCTGGAGCTCGACCTCGTCGGTGGCGGGGGCGATGATCGCGAACTCGTCGCCACCGTAGCGACCGACCACATCAGACGCCCGGACCACATCGCCCAGCGTCACGCCCACCGCGCGCAGCGCCTCGTCGCCGGCCAAGTGGCCGAACCGGTCGTTGATGCGCTTGAACTCGTCGACGTCGAGAATCACGACCGCGAGCGGATGGTGGTGCCGGTTGGCATGGGCGACCCAGTGACTCAGGTGCGAGAAGAACCCACGGCGGTTGTAGAGCCCCGTCAGTGCGTCTTGGGAGGCGAGCATCGAGAGTCTCTGCTGGTCTCGCAGTGAGCGGGCGAGCGCTCGGGCGAGGAAGTGGCTCAGCTCGCCTCGGCTGTGCCGGGCCTCGATCGTCCGGATCAGCCGCATGATGTGCTCGGAGTAGGCGTTGGGCGCATCGACGTTGCTGGTCGGGCTCACGAGCTCGATGAGCTGCGAGAACGCCGGGTCGAGCATGTAGAACTCGAGATGCGCTGCGAGGGCGAGCATCTCATCGACGCTGAGGCTCGCGAAGTCGGTGGGTAGCTCGGTGGCGACATCCTCGGCGAGTTGCGTGAGCGACTCGCGCAGGCCGGCTTCGTCCGAGAGCGGAGGAACCAGCCCCGCCTCCCAAGCGCCGAGCAGGTCGTTCCACCAGCCTACGTGTGACTTCTCGTCGGCGCGGAGCCGGCGAAACAGAGCACTGACTTCCTCGTCATCACAAGCCGCTTCAAGTTGCGCATAGGTCTCGATCGCGGCGGTGTCGAGCGAGATGCAAAGTTCGATGATGTCGCGCATGAACTACCCCATTCGCAGGAAGACCCAAGGGGATTGTGCCCCAACTGCTCGAAACACCCTCGCGCGGGACACAACGAGGCGTACCGTATACCAAGATAACAGCGGATTGTGTGCGCTAACCCTATGCATCATCGTGATGAGCGCTATATAGTGTGCTTGGGGGTCGCCGAGTGACGAGCTCGGTGGGTCTTCTTCATGGAAGTCCGAGGCGCATGCTCAGTAGAGTGTGCGCCTCGGCTTTTGTGCTCATGAACCCGTTGCGCGGTGGGTGAAGCCGCGCGCCGCGTGGCACTGCTGACGGGTAGAATGAAACACGATGACCGTTTGCGGCGCCCATCGTGGCCGCCGACAGCTCGATTCGAGAGGGGTTTGCGCGTGGACAGCATCGACGAGCTGGATATGTATGAAGCCGAGAAGCGGCTCAAGCTCTACAACGAGTATCAGGATGCGATCACGGTCTTCCAGTACTACGTTGAGACCGAGCTTCGCGCCTACCTCGCGAACGGCGTCGACGTCGAGCCTGTGCCGGCGCCGGGCGGCACGTACTTTCGGATCACGCTCACTGACGCGTGGATCTACGAGGCCGAGCGGCCTCAGCGCTTCGTGCCTGAGGTCGTGATCTACGAGGTCGGCCCGGTCCACGTGCAGAAGCTCCGCGGCGACGACGCGTAGGCCGAGCACCCCGTGCCGGAAGTCCCTGCCACCGTCGCAGCTGCCTCGGCTCGCGCCGACGAGCTGCGCCGCGAAATCGAGCATCACACATACCGCTACTACGCACTCGACGCGCCCGAGATAACCGATGCCGCCTTCGACTCGCTCGTGCGCGAACTCGAAGCGATCGAGGGGGCGTTCCCCTCGCTCGTGACCCCTGACTCGCCCACTCAACGCGTGGGCGTCGCCCCGAGCTCGCAGTTCACGTCGGTCGCCCACGCCTCGAGGATGTACTCGCTGGATAACGCGATGGACCTCGACGAGCTCGATGCCTGGCTCGCGCGCGTCCGCGACGCAGTGGGCGAGCGCCCGTGCGAGTTCGTCTGCGAGCTCAAGATCGATGGCAGCTCACTTGCGCTCACGTATGCGGGCGGCGCACTCGTGCGTGCCGCCACGCGCGGGGACGGACGCACCGGCGAGGACGTCACCGCCAACATCCGCACCGTGCGCGACGTGCCGCTTCGACTGCGTGATGAGGCTTTGAGCACGACGCCCGCACCACCCTCACGTCAGGAGTCGCTGTTCGGCGATGCGACGGAGACGCGGACGGCGGATGATGCCGCGCCGGCGAGTGGCCCCGCGGTGGAGGTTCGTGGCGAGGTCTACATGCCCAAGGCGAGTTTCGAGCGCTTGAACGAGGAGCAGGACCTCGCGGGTGCGTCACCCTTCGCCAATCCACGCAACGCCGCGGCGGGCAGCGTTCGGCAGAAGGACCCATCTATCACCGCAAGTCGCGATCTCGCCACGTTCATGTATGCGATCGCGGACCCGCGTGCTCTTGGTCTCGCGCGTCAGACAGACATCCTCGGCTGGCTTCGGTCGGCGGGCTTCCGAGTGAACCCGGACGTTGAGTCGTGTGCGGACCGCGAGGCCGTGCGCGCCTTCTGCGAAGGTGCGCTCGAGAAGCGCGACGAGCTGCCGTATGAGATCGACGGCGTGGTGGTGAAGATCGACTCGCTCGCTCTGCAAGACGAGCTGGGCTACACCAGCAAGGCGCCGCGCTGGGCGATCGCGTACAAGTTCCCGCCGGAGGAGAAGACCACAGTGCTGCGCGAGATCCGCGTGCAGGTGGGCCGCACAGGTGTGATGACGCCGTTGGCCGAGTTCGACCCGGTCGTCGTCTCAGGATCGACCATCGCCCGCGCGACGTTGCACAACGAAGACGAGATCCGCCGCAAGGACGTGCGCGTGGGCGACACCATCGTCGTGCGCAAGGCCGGCGACGTGATTCCCGAGGTCGTGGGGCCGGTGCCCGGCATGCGTCCGCCCGGCGCCATCGAGTGGACTGCGCCCGCGCACTGTCCCAGCTGTGGCGGTCCCACGTGGCGCGAGCCGGGTGAGGTGGCCGTGAGGTGCATCAACGCAGGCTGTCCCGCGCAGGCGCTCGAGCGTCTCGGCCACTGGGCGAGCCGAGGTGCCGCCGACATCGACGGCATGGGCACAGAGATCATCACGCGCCTGTTCGAAGTGGGCGTGCTCCACGACGTCGCCGACTTCTACACGCTTCATGCCGAGCAACTCGCCGCGCTCGACATGGGGCGCCTGAAGAAGGACGGCTCGCCGGTGCTTCTCGGGCCGGTCGTTGCCGAGAAACTCGTCGCGAGTATCGATGCCAGCCGTACACGGCCGCTTTCGCGGCTGCTCTTCGGTCTCGGGATTCGGCACGTGGGTGCGACCGTGGGCGAGGCGCTCGCAGCCGCGTTCGGCTCCGTTGAGGCAATTGAGGCGGCAGCGCGCACCGCACCGCTGCAGCCCGGCGATGGGCTTTCGATCGCGGCCGCACTTGCAGCCGACCCGCTGGCGAGCGTCGAGGGCATCGGCCCCAAGATAGCCGCGAGTATCCGCGCGTTCTTCGACAACCCCGACAACGTCGCCATACTCGCACGCCTTGCCCAGGGCGGAGTCCGTCTCGCCGAACAGCGCCGAGAGCCCACGCGTCCGCAGACGTTGGCAGGCATGACTTTCGTACTCACCGGAGCACTGTCGCGGTTCACGCGCGACGAGGCCGGCGCCGCACTCAAGGAGCTCGGAGCGAAGGTCTCGGGCAGCGTGAGCAAGAAGACGTCGTTCGTCGTGGTGGGCGAGGACGCCGGCAGCAAGTACGACAAGGCCGTGGAGCTCGGGGTCGCCGTGCTGTCCGAGGACGAGCTCGTGGCAATCCTGGAGACCGGCCAGCCGCCGTCGGTGGCGGGGAGCGCTTCGTGAGCGAGGCGGGCGTGGACGCGTACTCGGCCGATGCGCAGTTTGCCTGGCCGGTACGGCACGCGGTCGCATTGGTGCTGGCGGTAGCGGGGCTTGCGTTCCTGGGCGGCCGCGTCCTGCGCGCCGTCGCCAAGCTCGATTTCGAGCCGGCGATCGGGGCGTTCATCATCGTCTCGACGTACGTACTCGTCTACGGTATCCAGCTCGGCATCATCGCATTCGTGGCCTCTCGCCGAGGCGTGTCCTTCGCCGATTCTGTAGCGCTGAGGGCGGCACCTCGGCTGGCCGGTTGGATCGCGCTGTCCGTCGGTTTGGCTTTCATCCTGCGGCTCGTGGCGCTGGCCTACAGCGGGTTCATGGTGTGGCGCGGATGGCTGCTGCCGGGATGGGATGCCAATCCCCTCAAGTACTTCCCGCCCGGTATCGCCGGTGGCGTCGCGATGGTGCTCATCATTGTTGTGATGGCTCCGGTGGTCGAGGAGATGGTGTTCCGCGGAGTGTTCCTGCCGGCGCTCTCGGCCCGGGTCAGGGAGGCGTGGGCCATCGCGATCAGCTCAGCGGTGTTCTCCGCGATGCACCTCAACATGTTCGGGTTTCTCCCTGTGCTGTTTGTAGGCGTGAGTCTGGCTGTGCTTCGGCTGCGCTCGAAGTCGCTGTGGGCGCCGATCGCATGTCATGCGGCCTTCAACGGAATCGGGATCGCCGCCGTATTCCTCCTCAAGACCGGCGGTGCGGTGTGAGCGGCAGCGCGCAGAACCTCGCGATCCACGAGGAGCGCTGCGATCGCTGCGGTGCGTGCCCTGCCGCCTGTCCGAGGGGCGCGCTCAAGGTCGGTGCAGCGTTCATCTACGTCGACAGGCTCTCGTGCGACGGTTGCCTCGCATGCGTTCAGGTGTGCACGCGGGGCGCGATCCTCGGTCGGGTGGTTCCCACGCGCTCAAGCGCCGAGCAGACGAACGTTCCTCTGTCCGAGGTCACCCACGTCGTAGTTGGTTCGCGCGCCGAGGCCAAGGCGGTCCGCAAGGCCGCAGAGCGCGCCGCCAAGGAGCAGAAGCGCGCGGCAGCTCCCAAGAAGCTGCCGCCGAGCAAGGGCGGCGCGCAACCGCAGGCGCCCGTGGCGGCCCCGGTGCCCGCGCCCAGACCTCGCACCACGAAGGCGCAGTCCGCGGGCACCGAGGTCGCGCGGCAAGCCGCCCACGAGCGTCCCGCGCCCACGGCTGTGCGTGCGCCCGTCGCCACCGCGTGGACGCTCGTGGACGCGGGCGCGGTACTCGCGGTGATGCTGGTCAGCCTGGTCGCGAAGAACGCCGTGCTTGCGCTGCCGGCCGTCGGGCTGATGCCCGCGCTCGGGCAGATGGCGGTGCGCGCCGTGGTGCTTGCCGCCTACTACGTCATCCAGATCGCCGCGTTCGGGTGGCTTGCGGGTCGCCACGGGCTTCCTGTCGGAGAAGCGTTCGGTCTCGCTCGGCCGGGCAGCGCTCCAAGCCAAAGCGCGGCGGTCGATCGCCCCTCAACCATCGTGTCGGCGTTGCTGGTGGTCGCGGTGTTCATCGGCTGCGAGATCGTGTCGATCGGTTACGGGTTGTCGATGGAGGCGATGGGGATCGCCCGGCCCGAGCGCCTCTCGGGGGATCTCGCCGGGGTCTTCGGCGCCGGTCCCATCGGGCTTGCGCTCGCGGTGGTGCTCGTCGCCATCGCCGCGCCACTCGCCGAGGAGATGGCGTTTCGTGGCGTGATCCTGCCGGCGTTCGGTGAGCGCTTCGGGATGTGGGCCGGTATCGGCGTCTCGGCGGTGCTCTACGCCGGCTTCCATGCGGATCTCTGGCTGTTCGCGCCCACGGCCGTTCTCGGCGTGGCGCTCGGGTGGCTGACGTGGACCCGTCGCTCGCTGTGGCCCGCGTTCATCGTCCACGTGCTCTACAACACCGCTGCCGTCGCGGCGGCGTTCGCGACAGTTCGCTGAGAAACCGCACGGCTCGGCGTTGAGTATGATGGTACGCGTCTGTTTCTCGCCGCCTTACGGGTCGCGCGCGTAGCGCCCGTCGCACGAAAGGAACCGTAGCATGTCGCTTTCCGAGAGCGAGGTTCGCCACGTCGCGATGCTCGCCCGACTCGCCCTTACCGACGACGAGGTCGTCAGTCTTCAGGGCGACCTGAACTCGATCCTCTCGCACATCGACACCATCCAGCAGCTCGACCTGGCAAGCGTCGCGCCCACCGCGCACGCGATCCCCGTCGTTAACGTCACGCGCGAAGACGTCGTGGTGCCGGGCCTGTCGCGCGAGATGGCACTCATGAACGCACCCGCCGAGCAGGACGGCGCGTTCCTGATCCCGCAGATTACAGGCGGCGGTGATGACGCGTGAGCGACCTGAACCTCTCGGCGTGGACTGCGGCCGACATCACGGCAGCCATCGCCTCCAAGGAGTTCTCGGCACGCGAGGTCGCGGACAGTGCGCTGGCACGCATCGAGGCGCTTGAGGTCGACGTGCACGCGCTCAACCAGGTCACGCCCGACCTCGCGTACGCGGCCGCCGAGCGCGTGGACGCGCTCGTTGCGGCGGGGGAGACGCTGCCGGCGTTCGCCGGCGTTCCCGCGGCGTTCAAGGACAACATGAACCTCGTCGGCACGCGCACCACGTGCAGCAGCCGCATCCTCGCCAACTACGAGAGCGCGTACGACTGCACTGCGGTCGCGCGGATGGTCGCCGCCGGAGTGCTGCCCCTGGGCAAGTGCAACATGGACGAGTTCGCGTTCGGAAGCTCGGGTGAGACGAGCGCGACCGGGCCGGCGAAGAACCCGTGGGACCTCGGCCGTATCCCGGGCGGCTCGAGCGCGGGTAGCGCGGCCGCCGTCGCCGCGGGAATGGCGACCATCACGCTCGGCAGCGATACCGGTGGCTCGATCCGCCAGCCGGGTGCGATGACCGGCACCGTCGCGCTCAAGCCCACGTACGGTCGCGTGAGCCGCTACGGATGCGTGGCGTTCGCGAGCTCACTGGACCAGATCGGCCCGTTCTCTCGCACCGTCGAGGACAGCGCGAACGCGCTTGCGGTCATCTGCGGCAAGGACCCGATGGACGCGACCAGTGTCGAGCGTCCCGCGGAGGACTTCGTTGCTGCAACGCGTGACCCCGACGTCTCCGGCATGCGTATCGCAATCGTGCGCGACATGCTCGACATGGAGGGCGTGACGCCGGCCGTGCGTCAGAGCGTTCTGGACGCCGCTGCGCGCTTCGAAGCGATGGGAGCGACGGTTGGCGAGGTCGACCTGCCCACGAGCCAGCACGGGCTCTCGGCGTACTACATCATCGGTCCGGCTGAGGCCTCGAGTAACCTCGCGCGCTTCGACGGCATTCGCTACGGGCACCGCGTCGATTCGCCCACCGACACCCTCGACCTGTACATGCGCAGCCGCGCCGAGGGCTTCGGCACCGAGGCCAAGCGCCGGATCATGCTCGGCACCTACGCGCTGTCCGCCGGCTACTACGACGCGTACTACGGCCAGGCGCAGAAGGCGCGCACGCTCATCGCGAGCGAGTTCTCGGCCGCCTTCGCCGACTACGACGTCCTGCTCACGCCCACGTCTCCGCAGGTCGCGTGGAAGTTCGGCGAGAAGAGCGATCCGCTCACGATGTACCTCGCCGACATCTACACGATCCCGGTCAACCTCACCGGAAACTGCGCGATCAACGTGCCGTGCGGATTCGCCGAGGAGGACGGCGTGAAGCTGCCGATCGGTCTGCAGCTCATCGGCGACCACTTCGCCGAGGCCAAGGTCTTCCGGGCCGCCGCTGCCATCGAGCGCAATCTCGCACTCGACCTGCGCAGCCCGCTCGTGACCGGCGCGTAGCGCGACCACATCCCGCACGACGCAACGCAACTCAACTCAACAGGGAGGACCGCATCATGGCAACGAAGAGCGACTTCACGGCCGAGGAGTGGAATGTGCTCCAGATGGCGACCACCGGCACCGTGCTCTATCTCTCCACGATCGACGCCGGCTTCTGGGACACCTTCAAAGAGGCCGGCCATGCGGGCAAGTTCGTCGCGTCACAGGTGACCGGCGCCCCCAACCTGCTCGTGCGCGACCTCGCGCACGATGCGCGCGCCGACTACGCGAAGGGCGAGAAGCCCAACGCCAACGACATCGTCACTCCCACGCTCGAGCACATCGCGGCGGCCGCAGCGATGCTCGCCGAGAAGGCGCCCGAGGACCTTGAGGCGTTCAAGGGGTTCATCGTCTCGCTCGCAGAGACCGTCGCCGAGGCTGCCGGTGGTGTCAGTGACATCGAGGCCGGCGCGGTGTTCAAGATCAAGGAAGCTCTCGGCTAGGCGATTTCGCATCGTCGCCAAGGAGTAAGGTAGGCACCGCAGAGTGAAACTCCAAGCAAGTGGGGGAAGGGACGAACGATGAACAACAGACCGCAAGGGGTCACGATTCTCGCGTGGTTGGCGATCGTCGGGGGTGTGTTCGCGATCTTCGGTGCAATCGTTCTCGTGCTTGCGGGCATCGCTGCGATGTCTCTGGGCGTCGTCGCGGCCGGCGTAGGCGGGGTCAGCGAGGGTGCATCAGCCGCAGGCGCGGGCATCTTCGCACTCGTCTTCGGTATTTGGCTCGCGGTGCTCGCCGTCGTCGAGATCGGCTTCGGCATTGGTGCCCTCGGCCTTAAGCCGTGGGCGTGGACGATCGGCATCTACTGGTGCTACCTGTCCGCCGTATCCAACGTGATCGGCATATTCAACAAGGGTGGGCTGTTCAGCGCACTTATCGGCGTCGCGATCGCCGTTGCGATTCTGTACTACCTGTTCAGGGATGACGTGAAGGCCGTGTTCGGCAAGTCTGCGTCGATGCCGCCGTCGTTCCTCGTGCCGGTGTTCACCGCGATCGACGGTCAGCTCAACAAGAGCGCTGCACCGCGTCAGGGTGGCTACGCGCCGCCGGCTGCGCCACAAGCGCCGCCGAGCGACCAGACGCCACCTCCGCCCGCGCCGCCTGCACCTCCGGCGCCCCCCGCGCCGCCTGCGTAGAGGACGCTCACGACTCAGCAAACAGAAAGGGCGTCGACCACGCGGTCGGCGCCCTTCGCTTGTGACTTTGAATCGCAGCTACTTGTTTCGGTAGCGCGCGTTGATCGCCGAGATGAAGAACCAGCTGCCCACTCCCACCGCAGCAGCCCACGCGATGCGCGCGACCCAGATGAAGGCGACTGGCAACTCCGTCCGAGCGAGGATGAACGACAGCCCGATGACGAACGCCGAGACGACGAGCGCGAACGCAAGGCGGTTTGCCGTCTCCTCGAAGCGCTTCATGATCGGGTCGAACCCGGTAGGGTGCACCGCGATGCGGAACTCGCCCTGACCTGCGCGCCGAAGGAACCGCGTGAGTGTCTCGGGCAGGTCCTGACCGATGTTGACGAAGCGTCGCAGCGTCTGCACGAACGTGCGCGACAGCGCTGCCGGCTCGAGGCGTGCGGCTGTCAGCTTGCGGGCGAAGGGTTCGGTCACCGCCACGAAGTCGAAGTTCGGGTCGAGCAACCGGCCCAGACCCTCGAGGACCACGAGCGTCGTCATGAGCATCGCGAGCTCGCTTGAGAGCATGAGATGGTGGTTGCGGACGAGCGCCATCACCTCGTTGATCAGGTCGCCCATACGAATCTGGTCGAGCGACTTGTTGTAGTACTTGGTGATCAGGCGGCTGACCTCGCGCTCGAGTTCGGCGACGTCGATCTCACCGGGGCTTCCGGCAGCCGTGAACAGCGTGTCCACGGCGAGGGGCACATCGTCATCGACAATCGCCATGAACAGGTCTGCAAGCTGATCGCGGCCCACCTTCGAGATGGTGCCGCATCGCCCGAAGTCGGTGAAGGCGACGCGCCCGTCCTCGAGCGCCAGCAGGTTCCCCGGATGCGGGTCGGCGTGGTAGAAGCCGTGCACGAAGATCTGCTCGAGGTAGCAGTAGATGCCTCGCTGTGCGAGCTGCGCTCGGTCCATTCCGGCCTCGGAAAGCGCTTCCGGGCGGTTGAACGGCAGCCCGTCGAGCCGCTCGAGGGTGAGCACGCGCTTGGTCGAGAACTCCCAGAAGACCGTGGGGAAGGCGACCGTCTCGTCGTCGGCGAACATCTGTCCGAGCCGCTCGGCGTTGGCCCCCTCCGCGTGGTAGTCGAGTTCGCCTCGCACCGCCTCGGCGAACTCGCGCGTGATGCCGACGACGTCGTAGCGCGCGCCGAACTCGGAGTGCTGCGCCACGAAACGAGCCTGCGTCAGCAGAATGTCCAGGTCGACCGAGACCGTCTCCTCGACATTGGGCCGCTGCACCTTGACGACGACGTCGGTGCCGTCGGGCAGCGTCGCGCGGTAGACCTGTCCCAGCGAGGCCGCGGCCATCGGCGTGCGCTCAAACTCGAGGAAGACGTCGTCGATCGTTCCGCCGAGTTCGGCCTCGATGAGCGCGAACGCTTCCGCGTCCGGGAACGCCGCCACATCGTCTTGCAGGCAGCGCAGCTCTTCGATGATGTCGTCAGGAATCAGGTCGGGACGCGTGGAAGCGACCTGACCGAGCTTGACGAAGGTGGGGCCGAGCCGTTCGAGCGTATGCCGGAGCCTCAGTCCGATTGGCTGGCGCGTGTCGTGCTCAGGGCGCAGACGACGATGCACCGGCTGGAATCGGCGCAGGCCGGTGATGTCGAGCATATCGTCGAAGCCCTCATCGGCGAGTATCCCGACGATCTGTCGGTACCGCTCGAGGTGCTTATAGGGGGGCATCCTGTGTGGGCGCCGTGTCGGGCGCGCTAGGCGCTTGCGCCGTCGTCGGCGTCAGCCGGCTTCGGCACGGTGGCACCCTGGCTTGCGAGCATCGCCTTGAGCTCGGCGATCTGCGCCTTGAGCTCGTCAACCTCGTTTTTGGTGGCGACGCCGGAGGTCTTCATCACCTTGGCGGTCTCCGTCTCGACCGTCTTGCGAACGGCTTCCTGCTGCGTCTCAGCCATCTCGGATACCTTGTCGGCGACCTTCTTGGCCTCGGACTGCGACATCTTGCCGCGCTCGATGAGCTCTGCTGCGAAACCCTCGGCCTTCTCGCGCGAAACGTCGAGAACGCCAACCCCCATCAGGAACGCCTTCTCCATCAGGCCGGCGGGGTCGAACGGTACCTCGGTCTTCTTCTCGTCAGCCATGAGATCCTCCCAGTTTCACTTCAATTGCCAGGCACAGTACAGGTATACCCTTACACGCCCTCTGTGAGCACGCCAAGAATCGTGTCCAGCGCGTCATCAAGGTCAGTTTCCTCGATTACAAGCGGGGGAGCGAGTCTCAGCGTCGTCACGTGCGTGTCCTTGACGATGATGCCGCGCTCGAGCAACCGCTCGCAATAGGCGCGCGCCGGGGCAGCACCGGGCTTGAGCTCGACGCCGGCCCACAGGCCGACTCCACGCACTTCACGCACGATGCTCGGGGCCTCAGCGCGCAGCCGCGCCATCATGTGCTGCCCCAACGTACGCGAGCGCTCCTGGCACTCACCGGTCATGAGCAGGTCGAGCACTTCGCGTCCGATCGCGCAGGCTAACGGATTGCCGCCGAACGTCGATCCGTGGGTGCCCGCGGTCAGCACGCCGAGAACCTCTCGGCTGCCTGCAACCGCTGAGAGCGCGACGATGCCGCCGCCGAGCGCCTTCCCCAGGCAGTACAGGTCGGGCGACACATGCTCGAGATCGCACGCGAAAGAGGCCCCCGTGCGGCCGAAGCCGGACTGGATCTCGTCGGCGATCAGGAGCACGCGGTGCTCGGTGCACAGCTCACGAACGCTCGTGAGATAGCCCGCGGGCGGCACGATGACACCGGCTTCGCCCTGAACCGGCTCGACGAGGAACGCGACGACGTCAGGCTCATCGGCAAGCACGCGTGCGAGTGCCTCAGCGTCACCGTACGGAATCGCGATGAAGCCCGGCGTGAACGGCCCGAATCCGTCGCGTGCCGAGGGGTCGGTCGAGAAGCTGACGATGGTGGTCGTACGGCCGTGGAAGTTGTTCGCGCACACGACGACCTTGGCGCGACCGGGAATCACCCCGCGCACGTCATAGCCCCACTTGCGGGCGGCCTTCAGTGCGGTCTCGACGGCCTCCGCACCGGTGTTCATCGGCAGGGCCATCTCGGTGCCGGTCGCCATACACAACTGCGAGAGGAACGGCCCGAGCTGATCGTTGCGCATCGCACGCGACGTGAGCGTGAGTGTGTCGAGAGCTGTGTGGGCGGCGGCGATCAGCGCTGGGTGCCGGTGGCCGAAGTTCAGCGCCGAGTAGGCCGACAGGAAGTCGAGGTAGCGCTTCCCGTTGACGTCGGTCACCCAGGCGCCGAGCGCGGACGCGGCCACGATCGGTAGGGGATGGTAGTTGGGCGCTCCGAACGTGTTCTCGAGCGCCATGAGCCCTTCATCGGTCCTCGCCGGCGTCACCATGTGCGGCTCACGCTGCATTCCGGTGGCGGAAGCGCTCGGCGAGCGCCGCGAAGTCGGGCATGTCCGGCAGCGCGGGCAGGTTGATCCCCGGGCGCCAGCTCATGACCCGTCGTGCGCCGAGCACCAGCACGACCACGACGAGCGCGAAGCCGCCGAAGATCGCAGCCGCGATGATGAGCGCAGCCTTGGTCGACAACAGCACCTTGGTGTCGTCGGACAGGGTCGCCTTGGGCGCGAGCAACACGCCGACGAATCCCTTGCTGACCTGCGCATCTCCGGCGAGAAGTACGACGCCGCCGCCTTGCTCGATCGACAGTTGCTTGCCGACGATGATCGGGGCGACCGCTTGTGAGATCTCGAGGTCGCCCCCGGCGATGACTGCGCTGGTGTAGGACTGGCGAATGTTGATGTCGCCCTTCGCGTGCACGATCGGTGTCGCCGATGCGGTGATGGTCGCGTTGCCGCCCGCCGACACGAAGCCGACGGCACTGCCCACCGCTTCGAACTCCTCGGCGTGAGCGCTTGCGACGGCGCTCAGGCTCGCCTGGATCTTCGTGGCCTCGAGCGTTCCGGAGACGTGCGATGCCACGACCGGCGGCTGCTCGACAGCGACGGGCGTCTCGGCTGTCATGGTTTCGTCAAGTGCCATGGTAGGGCCTCCCAACAGGCTGTCGTATGTGCGCGAAGCCGGCGCGCGACGAGCGGTGCGCGTCAGCCTCACTGTATGTATACCCGCTCATCGCTGCGTGTGGCGCTCCTCTTGGTAGAATCGGATGCGCACGTCATTCGACCCCACCGCGCGCACGCCTGCTCACACGAGCGGGACCATGCGCCGACGCTCGTACGAGAAGGAGCCACACGTGGCCAAGGACCGCCTGCTCGAGGTTCTAAAGACCTGGGAAGCCGTTATCGGACTCGAGATACACACGGAACTGACGGCGCTACACACCAAGATGTTCTGCGGTTGCCCCGTGGCGTTCGGCGGCGAGCCCAACACCCGCGTGTGTCCCGTGTGCCTCGGCCTGCCGGGCGCGCTCCCGGTCCCCAACAAGGCCGCCATCGAGTCAACGGTGCTCTGCGGCCTTGCCACCAACTGCGAGATCGCGCGGTGGAGCCAGTTCCACCGCAAGCAGTACTTCTATCCCGACATGCCCAAGGACTACCAGATCTCCCAGTACGACCTGCCGTTTTGTGCTGACGGCCACGTCGATGTCGAGGTGGACGGCCCGCTGGTCTCCGAGCGCTGCGATCTCGACAACGCGCCGGACAACATCGAGGTCTTCGGGTGTGACGGCGGTTATCGCGCCCGCATCGGCATCACCCGCATCCACCTCGAAGAGGACACCGGCAAGATGGTGCACGTCGGAGGCAGCGAGGGTCGCATCAGCGGCGCCACGCACTCGCTCGTCGACTTCAACCGTGCGGGCACGCCGCTCATCGAGCTCGTGACCGAGCCCGATATCCGCACTCCTGAGGAGGCGCGCCGCTTCGCTCAGAAGCTGCGGCTCATCTGGCTGTCGCTCGGCATCTCCGACTGCAACATGGAGGAGGGCTCGATGCGCGTCGACGCGAACGTGTCGATTCGTCCGCGCGGCGAGACCGAGCTGGGTACCAAAGCCGAGCTGAAGAACATGAACAGCTTCAAGGCACTGCACGACGGTCTCGTCGCCGAGATCATCCGGCAGGTCGAACTCGTGGAGAGCGGCGGTGCGGTTGTGCAAGAGACGCGCCACTACGACGTGGGCGCCAAGCGCACGAGCTCGCTGCGAAGCAAGGAAGAGGCGCATGACTACCGCTACTTCCCCGAGCCCGACATGGTCCCCTTCGAGTTCTCCGAGGAGTTCATCGCCGGTGTTCGCGAGCGTCTGCCCGAGCTCCCCGACGCCAAGCACGCCCGTTTCTGCGCAGAGTACGGTCTGCCGACCCACGACGCGACGGTCCTGACCGGCGACTTCGACCTCGCGGAGTTCTTCGAGTCGGCGGTCACCATCGCGGGTCCCGAGCGCGCCAAGGCGATCAGCAACGTGATGCTAGGTGACCTGTCGGCGTATCTGAATGCGGCCGGCATCACCGTCGTCGACAGCAAGATCGTGCCCGGCATCGTCGCCGAGCTCGTCGCGCTCGTCGAGGACGGCACCATCAGCGGCAAGCAAGCCAAGGAGGTCTTCGCCGAGATGGCGGAGTCCGGGGATGCGCCCGGCGCCATCGTCGAGCTCAAGGGGATGCGGCAGGTCAGCGACGCCGGAGCCATCGAGGCCATCGTCGACCGTATCGTCGCCGACAACCCCGGCCAGGTAGCCGAGTACCGCGGCGGCAAGACCGGGCTCATCGGCTGGTTCGTGGGGCAGGTCATGCGCGAGATGGGCGGCCAGGCCAATCCTGCCGTCGTCAATGAGGTGCTCAGGAGCAAGCTGGACGCATAAGTCGGTCGCGCCTGCGCTATCCTCAAGCCCATGGACTACACGAACCCACTCGTTCTCGCGGCCCTCACGGGGCTCTTCACCTATCTCATGACCGCGGTGGGCGCTGCCGGCGTCTTCCTGCACCGCAATCCGTCCGCGCGGTGGATGGACGTGCTGCTCGGCTTCTCGGCCGGCGTCATGCTCGCCGCGAGCTTCTGGTCGCTGCTCGCGCCGTCGGTGGCGATCGCGCGCGATCGAGGCGGGCTCGTCTGGCTGCCCACCTCGCTCGGCTTCGCCGTGGGCGGACTGACGCTGTGGGGCCTGGACAAGGTCATGCCCCACATCCACTCACTGATGCCGGGCGTCCAGATCCACGAGGGCATCACCACCACATGGCGCCGCTCGACTCTGCTCGTGCTTGCAATCACGCTGCACCACATCCCCGAGGGTCTTGCCATCGGCGTCGCGGCCGGTGCTGCGGGAGCCGGCGTCTCGCATGCGAGCGTGGGGGCGGCGATCGCGCTTGGCCTGGGGCTCGGGCTGCAGAACCTGCCCGAAGGACTCGCCGTCTCGATGATGCTCTACCGCGAAGGCGCCTCTCGCCGCCGCGGCTTCTTCCTCGGGCAGATGACCGGCGCCGTCGAGCCGTTCGCGGCTGTCGCAGGCGCTTTGCTCGTGTCGCTCTCGACGGCGCTGCTGCCCTACGCGCTCGCCTTCGCCGCCGGTGCGATGGTCTACGTCGTCATCGAGGAGCTCATCCCCGAGTGCCAGCGGTCGGGCCATGCGGACGCCGCAGTTCTCGCCTCCATCGTCGGCTTCACGCTGATGACCGTGCTCGACCTCGCACTCTCCTAGCGCCTCACGTGTTTGCCGCAGGTCGCGGGATTGCGGATACTTCAGGCAGTGGCACTCCCGAGAAGGGCGGCTCCGTGTACGAACCCACAGGTGGCGGCTACTTCGAGCCCGATTCCCCCGAGCCGGTCGGCGGTGACTCGCCCGGTGGGGCAGAGCGCTCCTGGCGCGACGATCCATCGGTGGTCGCAACCAACGAGACCGTGCTCGCCGCCGACGCCAGGCCGGCCAGTTACAGCGACTTCGAACTTGCTGGCCACTTCGCCGGGGTCTCTCAAGGGCCCACCACTCGCACCGCAATGCTCACGCTCGGTGCGATGCTACTGGTCGTGTTGGTCTTCATCGCGGGCATCGTCTACCTCCCGCAGCTCGCCGAGGGATCGGTGATCGCTTGGACCGTGGCCTTCGTGCTCATGGTCGCACTTGCCGAGATCATCGCAGCGACCATCGTCGCCTGGCCGCACTCGTCTCGGCGTCCTGCGCGGGAGACCGGCTTGACCGCGGGCGCCATCCGCTTCGCTGCTCGCCTCGTGCTTGTCACGGTGTTCGTGGCGGCGATGTGGGTGCTGCTCGCGGGTGGGTGGGCAGAGCGTATCGGCACGGCGATCACCGCGCCCTTCGAGCCACCGCTCCAGAGCGCGACTGCGCCGGTCAATCAGCCGACCAACCCCGGCGTGATCGTCGCCAAGAATCGGTTGCGTGAGACGCAGCCCGACATCTACAAGGCCACAACCAATCTCAACGAACCCGTCATCACGCTCGAGACCGAGGGCAGGACCAGCTACACGTGGAGCTACACCCCCGATGGCGCTGCCGCCCCCGTCTCGCACACCATTACGCTCGACATCGAAGGCAAGGTGGTCTCACCGTGAGGCAACGACTCGAGTCGAGCGTCGCAGGCATCGCCGTTGCGCTCGCGCTGTGTGCCGGGGGCGCCATCGTCGGTGTCGCCGGTGCGGTACCCGGAACTGCGGCACAGGTCGGTGCTGCGTCGCCGGTCTCGGCTGAGCTGGCGGCCGTCCGCTCACTCGCGGTGACGGCCTCGGTCCGTCCCACGATCACCGTAGCGGCCGTGGGCGACCTGTGTTTCGACTCCTCTGTGCGCAGGCTCATCGCGAGGAGCGGCGCCAAGGCGCCGTTCACCTCGACGCGGTCGGTGCTCTCCAGGGCCGATGTGACCGTCGGTAACCTCGAATGCGCCCTTTCGAATCTCGGGCGCCCCGTGGCCGGAAAGACGTTCACCTTCGAAGGACCGCCGTCGGCCATCAATGGCTTGACCTGGGCCGGCTTCGATCTGCTTGCGCTCGGCAATAACCACGCGCGCGACTATGGAGCTCGCGCCCTGCTCGACACGGTTGATCGGCTCGACGACAAGGGCATCAAGCACGCGGGCGCGGGAGCGGGCGTGAAGTCGGCGTTCCGCGCGACCTACGTGAAGCGGGGAGGGGCGACAATCGCCTTCCTGTCGTACTCGCAGATCGGTCCATCCTCATTCAAGGCCAAGAAGGGTCGCGCCGGGACGGCGTATTCACAGCACCTCGAGACGGCCGAGAAGGCGATCCGCGCTGCCCACAAGAAGGCCGACTACGTAATCGTGTCGTATCACTGGGGCGTCGAAAAGCGGTTCACTCCGACGTCGCAGCAGGTGCGGTTTGGTCGTGCGTCCGTCCGCGCCGGAGCCGATCTCGTCTTGAGCCATCACCCGCACGTGATCGAAGGCGTTGAGTTCTATCGCAAGGGTCTCATCGCATACTCGCTCGGCAACTTCGTGTTCTCTCCGGGAAGCGATGTGGGGCACGACACGATGGTGCTCACGCTCTCTCTCGGCCCGAAAGGCGTGACCAACGTCATCGCGCGACCCGCGCACATCGACCCATACGGTCGACCCGTGTGGGCGAAGGGCAAGACGCGGACGCGTATCCTATCGGTAATCAAGCGTACATCGCGAGGCCGCGGTACGCGCGTCACCGTCAAGGACGGGAACGCGCGGCTGCGCCCGTAGCGCCTCGCTGCAACCAGAGGAGTCATGGCACAGTGATCCAGGTCAAGTCAGTGTTCGACCCCATCGCCAAGAGCGACGGGTATCGCATCATAGTGGTCCACCACTGGCCTCAGGGCGCGCCCCGCGGCAAGGCCGCGGGTTGCGACTGGATCAAGTCGCTCGGCCCCACCGAGAGCCTGCGCGGCTGGATGAAGAAGAACCCGCGCAAGATCGATCAGTTCATCGACAAGTACCTCGCCGAACTCGGCAAGAATGACGCAGCTACCGACAAGGTGTGCGCGATGCACACGCGCTTCGGCGGCGTCACGGTACTCTCGGTCCCGACGATTGATGACAAGTGGCCGATGGCGGAGACACTCGCTCGGTTCCTCGGGGCCAACTGCGACGACTGACGGCCGGCCGGGCGCGCCGCCGGCTGCCGGGATTCCCCACACACGAAACGAGAGCCGGCATCTGCCGGCTCTCGTCGTTGTTGCGGTGTGTGGAGGATGTCCTAGAAGCGCGGTCCCCGAGTCGGAGCGGTGACGGTTGCGAGCTCTCCACCGATGTTGAGGCTCAGCTCCAGGGCCTCCTGGTCGCGACGGGCCATCCAGAAGAGTGCGGCTGCGGTCATCATCGGGCCGATGAGGAAGATCGTGACGATGGCCCACACGCCAAGCTCGAATGCTGCCACCGCGCCGTAGACCACGAGGGCGAACGAGGCGAGCACGAGCAGGACCGAGACGGCACGCTCGAAGTACCAGCCGACGATCATGGTGGCAAGAGCGGCGACAAGCGGGATGAACGCGCTGATGAGTGCGAAGCCCACGCCCGACTCGGCGTAGGTGTACAGGCCTGCGAATGTCGCGACGGTCCAGAACGAGCCGCCGGCGATCACGAATGCACGAGCGAATCCACGTTCCACCTGGATGCGCTGCTCCGCGTCGGCGATGCGGGCTGCGTCGGCGTCACGCGACGTGTAGGCGTCGAATGCCATAAGTCCGAACACGGCGGGCACAGCCACTGCAACAGCGACCGCACCGAGGATTCCAGTGATGATGAGCGCGGCCACGATGATGAGTGACATGGTCCTCTCCTTCCAAACCTTGGCACGAGATCCGCCCGCGCCGACAACCTTCTACTAGGAGTATCGCCACGAGCGCACGGGGGCGGGTTCGTGCCCGATTTCCGTACTGTTAGGGTTTCGTGAACGTCGTTTCCTGCGTCCTGGCACCTTCTGAGACCGTGGTTTCGACCGAGTCGGTCTCGCGGGTGTGGCAGTAGCTGCAGAACGACAGGCTGTGACAGCGTTCGCATGATGTCGTGCCCCGCTTGAGCACTGCGGCAGGGTGTGAGCGCTTCCAGCCCGCCTCGTGAACCACGTGGCACTTCTTGCAGAAGTCGATGCGATGGCAGGTGGCGCACGCACGTGTATCGGCACGGGCAGCGTCCTGGTGCGCGACCTTCCACCGATCCGCAGGCAGGTGGGTGGGCGGCTTGATCGCATGGCAGCTATCGCAGAACTTCAACCCGAAGTCGTGGCATTGGAGGCAGTTGTCAGTCCCTACCCGTAACGCCTCTTTGCCATGAGTCTTGAGCCACTCAGGCTCTTCGTGCAGGTCGGTCCACGGAAGCACGCGTCCGCCGTGGCATCCCTTGCACTCCGATGGGGCGATGATCTGCGAGAGGTAGGGTTGCTCGTGGCGCAGCGCGTGCTTGCCCGTGTGACAGGTGGTGCAGTCCACCTCGTAGTCCGTCGGCGTCATGGAGGATCCGGGAGACAGCCCCGAGAACTTCGTGTGGCACTTCTTGCAGAAGCCGACGTCCACCCAACGGGTCACCGAGACGTTGTCCCGTGCGCTCAGATCGATCCTGTGATGGCAGTCGTGGCACACCAGCCCCGGGAGCAGTTCGCTTGTGAGGTGTATGCGGTGCAACACGATGCGCGAATCGAGCTCACTCCCGTGACATGCGATGCACTCAGGTTTGGAGACGTTCGCCGCATCAAGGTGCAGCCGCGCCAGCCGTGCGGCGCCATCGGGATACCGCTCGAGGGGAGCGATGCGGTAGCGGGCAGTGTAGAGGGCGGTCGCCCAAGCCGAGACGGGACTGCGTTCGGGCGTACTCGTCAGGAAGCCGGCGAGGATGAGCACGTTGAGCAGCACCGACGCGGCGATCAACTTGACGAGCGAGCGGTTTGCGTCGAATTCGCGTCGGGGTCTTCTGGGCATCGTCATCGCATCCAGCCCGCGACGGTGAGGACGACCACGACCAGCAGCACGCCGGCGCCTACGGTGAGCGCGAAGACGCGCGCGCGAGGTGACCGCGAGGGGTTGCGGTCGAGAAAGGGGAGCGCACCGGCGGCCACGAGCAGCAGGACGGGAGTCAGCGCCCCAATCGTCGGGGGGACCACGCGCAGGAGCTGGTGAAGGAAGAGGAAGTACCAGGCCGGCTTCGATCCCTCAGGAGTGAGCACCGGGTTCGCTCGCAGTCCCAAGGTGGCCGGCAGCAAGATGCACAGTACCGAGAGAAGGCACAGCACCAGGATCGCTGCCGTCACCTCGGATATCGCATGATCCGGGAAGAACGGGATCGTCCGCTGCCCGCGCCACTCCGCTTCTCGGTCGTACTCGAGAACACCGTCTTCTGCGGGCGTGAACCGCGCTTCAGCATCGTGCTGATCGGCGCCGCGTTCACGCTGCTCGGGTGAGGGTGTCATTCGCTCGAGGCTCACAGCGGCCCCGAGATGCCCTGTTTGCGGATCATCCAGAAGTGCGCAAGCAGCAGGCCGGTGAGCGTCGCCGGGAGCAACATCACGTGCGCACTGTAGAAGCGTGTGAGCGTCGCCGCACCGATCGTGTCGCCCCCGACAACCAGGCGGGCGATCCACGCTCCGACCAGTGGTACTTCTCGGATGAGCGACATCGTCACGGTCGAGCCCCAGTACGCTTTCTGATCCCATGGCAGCAGGAAGCCGGTGACTCCGAATGCGAGGGTGACCGCGAGCAAGAGAACGCCCGCGACCCAGTTGAGCTCGCGCGGGTGCTTGTAGGAGGCGGTGATGTAGACGCGGATCATGTGCACGATCACGAACGCGATCATCACCTCGGCGCCCCACACGTGTATGGAGCGGATGAGCCAGCCGTACTTCACGAAGTTCGAGATGTAGAAGACGCTGGCATACGCCCGCTCAACGGTGGGCTGGTAGTACATGGTGAGAAACATGCCCGAGAGTGCCTGCAGCGCTGCGGCAAAGAACGCCAGCCCTCCGAAGCAGTACCAGAATCTACGTGCATGCATCGGCACCGGCCGAGACCAGACGCGCGTCTGCAACCGGTTAGCCAGGTCGAAGCGTCCGGGCGCCATCGGGCCTCGGTTGTTGGCGGGATCGCTCATCCGGAGCGCCTCACGATTCCACGGCCGTCACGATGATGTCTGAGCCTACGATCTCGAACTGCGCGTGCGTCATGTCACGGGGCGCCGGACCGCTCAGTCTGCGGCCGCCCAGGTCGAACGTGCTGGCGTGACACGGACACGTGAACCGCTTGGCCGACTCGTCGAACTTCAGGCCGCATCCCACGTGTGGGCAGGCGGCGTTGTACACCGAGAAGGAGTCAGGCCCGGTTCGGACCACGAAGACGGCATCGTCGCCGTAGGCAGCTCGCACCGGTGCACCGATCGATAGGCCGCCGGTTCGCGCCACAGTGACTCGCCCCGGCTTGGTCTTGCCGTCGATCGAGCGGCTTGGCGGCACGACCGCCTGCACCAAGGTGGCGCCGACAAATACCGCGGAGGCGCCGAGTGACGCGACGGCCGCCCAGACGAGGAAGGAGCGGCGGTCGAGCGTCGATTCCGGGTGGGTGGCCGATGGCCCCGGAGGTACGGACTCCAGGTCCTCTAAGTGGCTGTCGGTGACCTCGGGCACAACACCTCCCCGGCTTCCGGCCGTCCGCCCCAAGCGGACAGCGACACACCCACTCAGTGTCACATCGAGGACGCCCTACTCATGTTTGGTGCGCGTGTGCGGAATGTTAGGGTCGTGTTAGCGCGCAAGGAGCCGCCCCGATCTCGGGACGGCTCCGTTCTTTGCGCTACGAGTTCGAACTGGTCGATCAGGCCCCGAGGGCCTCTGTGTTTGAGTGGCCCTGTCCGCCACCGGTGCTGCTCTTGCCGCCAGCGAGGAAGAAGAGCGCGGAAGCCACCACCGTGGGCACGACAAAGAAGAGAAGCATGATCGCCCAGACATTCGGCTCCCAGCCCATGATGACTCCCCAGGCGACTGTTCCGACGGCCGCAATGGCGAGCACGAACGAGATGAGTCGCTCATAGAACCAGCCGATGGCGAGAACTCCCACCGTGAAAATCAGCGGGTAGACGGCAACGCCGAATGCGCCGGCGAGCGAGGCACCGCCATAGACGTAGGGTCCGGCGAAGGCGGTTCCGATCCAGAACAGCCCTCCGATGATCGTGAACACTCGCGCGAAAAGCCTCTCGGTATTCTGCCGAGCCTGCTTGGTCTCCTCAGACATGATGACCCCTCGTTTCCCATCCCTGCGACCTCCCGGCGAGGTCGTCAACGTCATTCTGAAATGATTGTGCCCCAGGAGCATTTGAGCCCGGTTGGGGTCGGATTAGGATTGTGTTAGCCCTTCCCTCGTGGATGAATCCTGCACAGTGTCTACCCGCGCCGGTCATCGTTGACGCACAGGTAACGGGCAGTTCTCGGTAGACCCTCGGCGTCGCAGTTGTTGCTGCAGAGGCGTTGGTGGAGGCGTAGAGTCTGAATCGACCCTACCGAAACAGCCTGAGACCTCTCGGGTGAGGGGACGTGATCGCATGACACAGGAGCCAACTCGCACGTCGACAGTCAGGCACATCGGGGTGGGGAGCATCGTTGCCATCGCCATCGGCGCGCTCCTTCTCGGCTCGCTTGCATTCGCCCCGGTTCGTGCGGTGGCGTCGCAGTTCCTCGGCATCTTCCGGATCCAGCGCATGCAGACGATTTCGGTGACCCAAGCCGATCTCGAGCAGATATCGAAGGTCATGTCCGAGGGCGACGGGACGGTGTCGCTCGAGAGCCTCGGCGACGTGACCGTGAAGGGCGGGACAGGCGAGCCCGTCGAGGCCACGATGGAGGACGCGCAGGCGGCCGTCGATTTCGACCTCAGGTCGCTTGCCGCAGGCGAAGGCACGCCCACGATTGCTCTGCAGCCAGCGATGACGGTCACCTTCAAGCTGCATGTCGACAAGGCCAACGAGCTGCTTGAGTCATACGGCGCCACGAACCTGTTCCCCAAGTCCATGGACGGCAAGGAGTTCATGGTGCACATGCCGGCCACAGTCGTCATGGCGTACGGCGAGGACGTCACCTCCGTGGAGTCCGGGCAGGTGGATCCCGACAAGGGCACTGCGACGGACGCTGCGCTCTACCGTGACCCCAATCTCGGCCTGATTCTCGCGCAGACCCGCGGACCGCAGCTGACGGTTCCGCCGGGCGTCGACCCTCTCGCACTTCGCGATGTACTGCTTGGGCTGCCGTTCCTGCCCGAGAGCATCCGTAGCCAGCTCGCGAACGTCCAGGACTGGCAGAACACCCTGCTGATCCCCAACGTCGAGGGAACGACGCGCGAGATAGCGGTCGGTGGGAAGCCCGGCGTTGTGATCTCTCCGCAGGCAGGTGCTGCCGGTATGGAGGGTGAACAGATCGCGCCCGAAGAGACGCCCGTGGTCGTGATGTGGAACGACGACGGCGTCATGCGCGCCATCGGCGGGCTCGGTGGAGAGCAGCGGATACTGTCCATGGCGGAGTCCCTGACCCGATGACGAGCGGCGAGTTCGTCCTCGAGACTCACGAACTCACCAAACACTACGGCCCCAAGGTGGGATGTGAGCATATTTCGCTCACAGTCCGCCGCGGGCACGTGTTCGGGTTTCTCGGCCCCAACGGCGCGGGCAAGTCGACGTTCGTGAAGATGATGGTGGGGCTGATCACGCCTACGTCGGGCGAAGCCACACTGCTTGGAAGGCCGCTTGAGAACGTGTCGGCGCGTGCCAAGGTCGGTTTCCTCCCAGAGAACTTTCGCTATCAGGACTGGCTCACCCCGCGTGAGTTGCTGAGTTTCCATGGGCGTCTGCTCGGCATGGAGTCCTCGGTGGTCGCGGGCGCGATTCCGCGTGTGCTCGAACTCGTGGGGCTGCCCGATGACATCGACTCAAAGGTGCGCGCCATGTCAAAGGGCATGCAACAGCGGCTTGGCCTGGCCAGCGCGCTGCTCGGAGAGCCCGAACTGCTGTTTCTCGACGAGCCGACCTCGGCGCTCGACCCGATTGGGCGTCATGACGTCCGCGAGATTCTGTTGCACCTCAAGTCACAGGGAGTGTCGGTCTTCCTCAACAGTCACCTGCTCTCTGAGGTTGAGAGCGTGTGCGATGAGGTCGCCGTCGTCGATCATGGACGCGTGCTTGAAACCGGCTCGCTCGTCGACTTGCTCTCCGGCCCCTGTGAGGTAGAGGTGGCCGTCTTTGAGCCGGTGCCCGAAACCGTCGTGGCGCTGGCAGCGGTCGACTTGGGCGGCGTCGTACGATCGCACGATCCGCTCTTGCTCGTGGTGGGACTTTCCGATGAGAGCCGCATCCCCGACCTCGTATCGCGGCTCGTTGACGCCGGCGTGCGAATCGTCGGTGTCACTCGCCGGCGGCGCACGCTCGAGGCGCTGTTCCTCGAGACCGTGGCCGAAGCCTCCCGCGAGGAGGTCGCGCATGTCTGAGCCGACCCACACGGGACTGAGCGCCAGTGTCCGCAGGATCCTCGCAGTCGCTGGGCTGACCTTTCGAGAGGCGTACAGACGAAAGGTGTTTCTTGCGGCGCTGGCCATGAGCGGAGCGTTCCTCCTGCTCTTTGGTCTTGGGCTGCACTTCGCGGGGTCGCAGATACTGCCGCAGGCGGGGGCCGCCGAGGAGCTTGCTCGCCGAGCGGTCGCAACCCAGCTTCTCAACTTCGGACTGATGCCCGCGAGCTTCATCGTCGGGCTCACGGCTGTGTTCGCTTCGGTTGGCACCGTGTCGGGAGAGTTGGACACGGGGGTTGCCTACGGCGTTCTCTCGCGACCGGTCACTCGCGCCGAGGTCGTCATCGGTAAGTTCCTGGGTCTGGGCACCATGCTCGCTGCGTACGACATTCTGCTCGTTGCGTCCCTGTCGGGTCTGGCTGCGTGGCAGGTAGGGACGCCACTGCGCAACCTGCCTGGTGCGCTCCTCTTCTTCGCGTTGGAGCCGTTGCTGCTGGTGGCACTCGCGATTCTTGGCAGCGTGCGGCTGCCGACCCTCGCTAACGGCGTCCTGTGCACGGCGGCCTACGGAGTTGCATGGGTCGGCGGAGACATCGAGCAGATCGGCGGCTACATCAAGAGCGTGACCATGCAGAACATCGGTATCGTCACGAGCCTTCTGCTGCCGGTCGATGCGATGCATCGCAAGGCGATGGCGCTGCTCGTTCCGCAGGGACTGCTCGGATTGGACGCTGCCGGGGCGATGGGAATCGGAACGCCTGAGCTCCCGAGCATGTGGATGACGTTCTACGCGGTGGCCTACGTCATCGGCGCGGTCTGGCTCGCCGGACGCACATTCTCCCGTCGCGACCTGTAGGGCCGCCCGCCGATTCCGCGCATTCTGATGCCGCTCTGTCTGCTACGCTCGACTTACCGAGGATTCTTAGTTCGGGCCGGCGACGAGAGTGGGCGATTGCAGTGTCATCACAGGGGACAACGGTGCCGTCGTTCGCGGTGGTCACAGACAGTACTGCAGACATCGCCGCGGATATGGCGGCTGAGCGCAACATCACAGTCGTTCCGCTGTCGGTGCTCTTCGGCGAAGAGAGCTTCACCGATGGCGTGCTGAGCCAAGCGGAGTTCTTTGAACGCATGGTGGCTGCACCATCGTTGCCGACGACCTCGACGCCCTCGATCGGCGCCTTCGTCGAAGCATACGAACGCGCGCTTCAGACCGCCGAGAGCGTCGTCTCGGTTCACATCTCACACAACCTGTCCGGCACGATCGGTGCGGCCACTCAGGCCGCCGAGCAGTTCGCCGGAAGGGTGCATGTCTTCGACTCGCTCAACCTATCCTGGGGCCTCGCATGGCAGGTCATGGACGCCGCACGCTCAGCAGCAGAAGGGCTCTCAGCGCAGGCGGCGCTCGACCGCTTGGCGCTCGTGCGTGAGCGCGTCAAGTTGATCGTGGGACTCGACTCGCTCGAGAACCTCTCTCGCGGGGGGCGCATCGGGAAGGTGGGAGCGTTTCTCGGTGCAATGCTCAAGCTGAAAGTCACCTTTACCGTCGACTCGAACGGCGAGTTCCTGCCGCTCGAGCGTAGCCGCGGCGAGAAGGCGGCGCTCGCCTACACGATGGACTGGGTCGCCCAGCAGATGGGCGAGCACCGACGTGGACGATTTGCGGTGGGGCAGGCCCTCTCACTCGAGCGTGCCAACGAGATCGCCCAGTGGCTTCGGGAGCGCTACACCGTCGACGAACTCGTGATCTATGAGACGGGCTCGGTGATCTCGACGCACACGGGCACCGGGTGGGGTGTAGCGGTCCTGCCCAGCGAGTAGCGACGGTTCCTATCGGCAGGTGTGGGCGTGCGGGGTACACTTGCGTCGGACCACACACCGGTCGTGTCGACGATTCCGGGGGAAACGATGACGCAGGGCGTCGGACCTGACGAAGAGCCTCTCGAAGAGACCACCGAACCCGAGGAGCAGGAAGAGAAGCGCACGCGTTCGAGCGCGGCGCCGTGGATCGCTCTGGCGATTCTGCTGCTCATCATCATCTGGCTCATATGGCAGTACCTCGGCGGCGTGGGCACTGTGCCCGACACGAGGTCCGTGACCACGTCCAGCGAAATCACCGTCACTGCGGAAGGGCCGGGCACGATCGAGCCAGAAACGACCGAGGGTGAAGTCGCCACCGAGACCGCCGAGGCGGGACCCGTGGTTCCGGACGTGATCGGCATGAGCCGCTCCGCAGCGGTCGCGGCTGTTGAGGCGGCCGGCTACAAGGCCTCGGTGACCGTCGTGTACGGGACATCTCAACCGGCCGGCACGGTCTTTCGACAGAATCCGAGTGGCGGCTCCGCGCTCGAGCCTGGCGGCTCCGTGGGGATGCTCGTGCAGTTGCGGCCGAGTCAGAAGCCCACGGTCACGGTGCCCGACTTGGTCGGACGCACCGAGAAGAGCGCCAAGGCGGCGCTGGCCGATCTTGGTCTGCGGCCTGTACTCAGTTACGCCCCCGCATTCGGGAACCCGGGCATCGTTCACAGCCAGTGGCCGCTCGGCGGCGATGACGTTGTGGAGGGTGGAGACGTCCAGATTCAGATCACCGTGGATCGCTAGTCACGAAGTGATGGGCGATCGATCTGTGTCAGACCCCTGCGCTAGCGTCATCTGCGGGAGGTGGTGCCACCATGGGTAGAGAAGACGATCCTCGCGTGCTTCGTGTGCTAGAGAGCACTCTGCTGTCTACGAGTCGAGCGACTCGGCTACGAGCCGTGTCGATGCTCGCGCATGTCGACTGCGAGATGCGGCCGACCTGGCTGTCCGCCGCGTGCCTCGACTCGGATGAATCGGTGGCGACAACCGCACAAGCAGTGCTGTCATGGGTGCTCGATCCAGGGGTGCCGCCATGGCCGGAGCGGGAGAACTACGATCAGGGGATTGCTGGTCCTGCTGATGCTGCGGGTGAGGTTCTCGGCGCCGATCCACTCTCGAGATGGCAGTGGGAGTACGTGGTGGAGGTCTGGCGAGACGACGGGCTCCTGCTTGGGGTCTATCTGTGCCCTACGTGCGAGGAAGATGACGGTCACGCGAAGTCCATTGCGCTCGGTCAGGCGATCCTCGCCAACACCGGGGGCAAGGGCGACTCGTTCGACGCTCGCACAGCCGCCTGCTTCATAGTCGGGAAACAGCGGAAACACCCTAGTAACCAAGAAGCGGTATAAGGAACCTAGTGGCCCGCCGGTGTCCATCCCCATCGGCGGGCCCACTCATGCCCGGGGTCACGCCGGTTGCGCACCCACGCCTACCAGAGCGTGGCTACAGAGGGCACGCTCCTGCGATCGGTGAGAGTCATTGCTTCGTATCGACATGCGGTCCGGCAGATGCCACAGCCCCAGCAGTCCTCGGTCCGCACCGTCACGCGCCCGCGGGCGGCATCGATCGCCGAGAACGGACAGATGCGGGCGCAGGCGCCGCAGTGCGTGCACCGCTCTTCATCGAGCTGCACCACCGTTTCGCCACGCCACATGACCTTCACGCCGTAGGTCGCGGTCATCTTCATCGCCATGCAGCCGCTACTGAGGTTGCAGTTGCAGATCGCGGCGGTGAAGGGGGTGTGAAACGTCCAGATGGAGTGCATGAGGCCGCGCTCTTCGCACGCACGCGCGAGGCCCATCGCCTCATCCTTGGTCAGCGTGTGGAAGTCGTCGAGATCGGGCCCGTTGTCGTAGTCCTTGAATCCCTCGAGGAGAACGCTCTCCATCGGCGTGGTGGTGACCAGAATGCAGACCTCATCGGCGGTGCGATTAGGCTCGTGCATACGGCAGACACAGGGAATCGCGGTGATGCTGGTCGCCAGGTCGAAGACCTGCTCGACGTCTTCGAGCGGGAGTGGCTGGCCGAAGTGGTTCTTCTGCATGCGCTTGGAAACGGCGCTGCTGGTGAGCCGCGCGACAGGCTTGGGCAGCTTGAGCAGGATCTCGCCCGCGGTCACCGCGTTGGCGCGCATGGTATCGAACCCGCTGATGAAGTCCACCATGTACTGTCGGCGGCTCAGGTCACTGGCGAGGTCGGCCGAGTAGTTCTCGGCCTGGAGGTACCAGCGCTTGCCCTCGCCGTGCTCAACGCAGAACTGGCACATTCAGGACCTCTGCTCGGGCTCCTCATCGGAGCTGGCTGCTTGCATCATCAGGCGACCGGTGCGCTCCTTGCGGCGCGAGCGCTCCTCGGAAGCCCATAGGTCGCCGATACGCCCGGCAAGCATGCCCGGGACATCAGATGGCTGGTCCGCCCCGAGGACCGCGCCCTGCTCGGCATCGTGCGGATCGGACGCGAAGCGATCAACTGTCGACTTCATGAATCCCTCCGTACTGACTCGCGGCCGAGTCTCCTCCGTGCGCCGACCGCGAACACCTGTATACCCCCATTTGCGGCTGAGGCGGTAGGGGGTCACATAGATTTCACAACTTTGTGGAGGACTCCGTGCTCAGCGCGCGCAGAATCGCGTGCCGGCCCGGCCGGAAAGTGCCGCCGTGAGGTCCTCGCCGCGGCAGATGAGGGCGTCATTACCGGTCTTTTCGGCGAACCACGAAGCGGCCGCAACCTTGGGACCGATACTGCCCGCCGGCAGCGCTCCGCTCGCGAGCAAGGCGCTGGCCTGAGAGGGAGTGATGCGGTCGAGTCGCTGCTGCGCCTCGGTGCCCCATCCGTCGTAGACGGCGTCGGCCTCCATGAGGATGACGAAGGCCTCGGCGGAGATCTCAGCGGCGAGCACCGCGCTCGCCCAGTCTTTGTCGATGACCGCATCGACGCCCCTCAGCAGCCCGTCCTCGTCCTCGACCACCGGGACGCCGCCTCCGCCGGCTGCGATGGCCACGACGCCGGCGTTGACGAGCGCACGGACGGCGGGTGTCTCGATGATGCGGCGGGGTCGCGGTGACGCCACGACGCGGCGCCAGCCACGGCCGGGCTCCTCGGCGATCCGCCATCCACGCTCATCGGCGAGCAGATGCGCCTCATCCTTCTGGAAGTACGGACCGATGGGCTTGGTCGGCTTCATGAACGCAGGGTCGTTTTCGGCAACGACAACCTGCGTGACGACGGTCGCGATGGGCACCACGACGCCGCGCAGCCGCAAACGGTTACCAAGAACCTGCTGGAGCATGAGACCGATGCCACCCTCGGAGTCCGCGTCGGCGATGAACAGCGGCATCGGCGGAACGAGTTCGCACGCGGCCTCTCCGCGCATAAGGATGTCGCCGACCACGGGCCCGTTGCCGTGCGTGAGCACGACTCGAGCTCCCTCGGCCACGAGGCCGGCCACGTGAGCCATCGCCTCGTCTGCGCGTTGGAACTGTGACTCGATTCCCGGGGTGTCGGTGGCGCGCGCCATTGCGTTGCCACCCAGGGCGACAACGATGGTTCGTCCGACCGGGTCGGTGAGTGCTGCGCTCATGATCGCTGCTTCCTGATGCCGCACCAGTCCTCGTGCGGGAATGCGGATGAGGTGTATCGAATCAGACCTCTACCGTATACCCATCGCGATGTGCCGTGCCAGCGTCGCGTCGTGTATCGTTGGAGCTGAACCTGACCGGACGGTACAACAAGGAGCGACGATGGCCGTCACGCTCATCACCGATTCACTGGCATCGATTCCCGCCGAGGACGCTGCCGCCGCAGGAATCGACGTGGTCTCGCTCTACATCAACGACGGAGACGCGAACGTTCTTGATGTCGACCTGGATATGGCCGACTTCTACCGCCGTCTGGCCGATATGCGCACGTTGCCGACATCGTCCCAGCCGGCTGTCGATGCGTTCCTCTCGGCGTTCCGTCGCGCTGTCGAGGGCGGCAGTGAGGTGCTCGGGGTGTTCGTGTCGCGCAAGATGAGCGGCACACTCGAGGCGGCGCGCATAGCCGCAGACATGCTCCGATCCGAGATCCCCGGAGCCCGCGTCGAGCTCTTCGACACCGGATCCAACTCGATGCAGGAGGGTTTCGCGGTACTTGCCGCGGCGAAGGCCGCGCAGGCCGGCGAGACGATCGAGCGGTGTATCGAGAGCGCGCGGGAGACCGTCGCTCGCACCCGGTACCTGTTCATGCCCGAGTCGCTGGAGTACCTGCGTCGCGGCGGCCGGATCGGCGCCGCGTCGGCTCTGCTCGGTGGGTTGCTGCAGATCAAGCCGATCCTCACTGTCGAGAACGGCGAGACCACGACGTTCGCGAAGGTGCGCACGCGCGGGAAAGCCGTCGCCGAGATGGCACGCGCGTTCGCCGATGATGTCGCCGCGAACGGTCTGCGCCGAGTGATCGTCCACTACATCGGGGAGCCGGGCCCGGCGCAGGCGTTCGCGACGGAGTACATAGAGCCGGTCGTCGGCTCGGCGGTGCGCGTGATACCCGTCAGCGCGGTCGTCGGCCTGCACGTCGGCCCTGCCGTCGCGATCGCCTACGAGACCGAGCGAGCGCTGCGGTGAACCCGATCCTCAAGTGGTCGATGATCGCGGTCCTCGCCGGCGTGGCCGCCGCCTACTTCGGGCTGATGGTGTGGAAGAGCGAGCCCGTTGCGCGCGTGGTCCTCAAGCGAGGTCGCAGCGGTGGGTCGGTGTCCGAGGACTCGATGACGAAGCGCGTCAGGGTGCTCGCGAGCGTAGGGCTGCTCGTGGCGCTTGGCGCCGTGGGGGTGGCTGTGTGGCGCGCGCTTGGTGCCTGATGCGGCGCTCGGCGCGGCGCTTGCTAGAATGCGCCTCATGACAGACAACCCCGCTCCCGTGTCGAAGACGCCTGACGCCCGCCCGACCTCCTGGTTTCGCCGCCTTGAGCCCCGCGCCTCGGTGCGCGTCCAGTTGTTCTCGGCGGCGATCATCTGGCTGGTGGGTGCCAGCATCCTTCTCATCCGCGGAGCGATGTTCCTGCACGACCGTTGGCTGCCACTCATCGTCGCCATCGCGATCTTCATCGGGCTGACCAAAGAGCGCTACATCCTCAACAACTACGCCCGCAAGGCGGTCGCGCGCATCCATGCGCGAGGCAACGCCTGCTACTTCGGCTTCTTCTCGTTCAAGTCGTGGATATTCATCGCGGTGATGATGGGTGGCGGGATCGCACTGCGGCACTCGATCCTTGCCGACAGCCGCGACATCATCCCGTGGGGGCGTGACGTCCTGGCGGTCATCTACGTCGCCGTGGGTACTGCGTTGGTCTATGCGGACCGCATCTATTGGCACGCTGCATTTGCCAAGACGCCGGCGGATCTCGACGCCGTGGAGCACGAGATCGACTAACCGGTGCGGTGTGAGCCACCGGCGTATGAACAAGGGGGAGCCACCATGAAGGTCATCGCAGTCAACGGTTCGGCGCGAAAGGGCGGCAACACCGCTCAACTCATCGAGATGGTGTTCGGCCCGCTGCGCGATGCCGGGATCGAATGCGAGCTCATCGAGCTGGCGGGCAAGGACGTGCGCGGCTGCACCGCATGCATGAAGTGCCGAAAGAAGCAGGACCGCCGCTGCCACGGACGCAAGGACTTCGGCGACGAGGTCATCGAGCGGCTCCAAGACGCCGACGGGATCATTCTCGGCAGCCCCACGTACTTCACCGACGTCAGCGCCGAGATGAAGGCGATCATCGACCGGGCGGGCTACGTGTCCGGATCCAACGGCGGCCTCTTCACGCGCAAGGTGGGTGCCGGTGTGGTGGCGGTGCGGCGCGGCGGGGCCATCCACGCGTTCGACACCCTCAACCACTTCTTCCTGTACACACAGATGGTCGTCGTCGGTTCGACGTACTGGAACATCGGGATCGGGCGCGATAAGGGTGAGGTCCAGGACGATGACGAGGGCGTGCGCACGATGCGCAACCTCGGCATGAACATGGCCTGGGCGCTCGAAAAGCTCGCCGAGTAGAACCGACGTTACGGGTAGGTCAGCGAATCCGGCGCGGTGCCGCTGACCACGACGCCATCGGCTGTGATGACCGCGGAGTCCAGGGACAGGCCGGGGGCCGCCTTGAGGTACTCGTTGAAGTAGGTCGTGAATGCGTCGCCGGCCATCGACTTCTGGGCATCTGTCGTGGGCATGCCTTCGACGTTGAGTGAGCTCACGCCCGATGTCGTCACCCTTCCGCTCTCGAAGGCGAGTGGCATCCCGATCTCACCGGAGTACGTGCCACCGTTGGCGTTGATGATCGCCGTGATCGTGACCGAGCCCGGCTCGGGCACGGAGATGCCGACGTTTCGCAGGTTCGCGCGAACACCGCCGACATCCGACTCGTAGGGGAACGTGCTCATGAGCACAGCGATCTCGTCGCCCGTGAAGGTGGCCGAGAACGGATGCGATCCGCTCGCGACCACGTCGGTCAGCGTGACCGGATTCCCGGGGTACGTCGCGGTGACACCCGCTTTGCGCATCGCCGAGTCGAACTCAGCACGCGCTTGCGCGCTGTCGGCGGGTCTGGGTGACACGGAGCCCAAGACGAGGTAGATCGACACGCCGATAA
>JAAXWY010000025.1:20410-36288 GCA_013334745.1 Coriobacteriia bacterium | reverse complement strand
CTGCGGGAACAGGTCGACCGGTGTTGCCAGCGTAAGCGCGTAGCCGCGCTCGATGAGGGCGACTGCATCTCTCGCGAGAGTCGACGGGTCGCACGAGACGTACGCGATCGTACGGGCGCCTGTGGCCGCCAGCGCGGCGGCGGCGGACGGATGAAGACCCGACCGAGGCGGGTCCACGACCGCCGCGTCGATGTGTCCGATCGACGGCAGCTCCCGAGCGGCGTCGCCGCCGATCACATCAGCCCACACCTCGGCATTCTCGAGGTTGCGGCGCAGGTCGCGCACTGCACTTCCGGCCGCCTCTACCGCGACGACTTCACCGGCGAGCTCTGCTAGCGGCAGCGTGAATGTGCCCGCACCGGCGTAAAGGTCGAGTACGCGGTCCGAGCCATCCACTTCAAGTCCCGCAGCGACGAGTGAGACCAAGGTCTCCGCGCCCTTGGTGTTGACCTGAAAGAACGACGGGGCCGAGATGCTCATCGTCGCTCCGCCGAGGCGTTCCCGCCACATACCTTTGCCGGATAGGACCTCAACGCCTGCGATGCGTCGTTCCTTGGCCGGCCCCTTGGTCATCACCCTGACGAGACTTGTCGTGTTCAGCGCCGACCCGAGTGTGGTCGCAACAGCTTTTCGGGGGAACGGCCCGGGTGCGCCCCATAGCGCAACCTCGACATCGCGGGTGTGAGTCGCCACTCGCACTGCGACTCGGGTCAGACCGAAGTCTTGCTCGCCGGAGACGTACCGCAGGGCGCCACCGAGCGCTTTGGGCGCCTTCCGCAGCGCCTTGGGTAGAAGCAAGCACTCGTCGACAGGGACGACTTCATCCGAGGCGGCCCGGTGGAAGCCCAGCCGGGGCCGGCCGCTCGTCGTGTCGACCACGAGTTCGACCTTGTTGCGGTAGCCGTACTCCGCAGCTGAAGGGACGGTTTGTGCGACGAGCGCCTCGGCACCTTCGATGTGCCCGATTCGCGTGAGCGCGTCGAGCACAGCCCGGCGTTTGGCTGTGAGCTGTGCAGCATACGACACGTGCTGCCACGTACAGCCCCCGCACACACCGAAGTAGGGGCATGGTGCTGTGATTCGATCGGGCGAGGCCGTGAGTACCTCGGCGGCCCGTCCTTTCACGAACCTCGGATGGTCCTCGAGGAGTTCGAAGTCAACGACGTCGCCGGGTACGGTGCCCGCGACGAAGGCCGTACGGCCGTCCTCGAGGTGGGCGACGCCGTCGCCGCCGTACGCCAGGCTCTCGATGGTGAGTGAGTTCACACGTGCTCCTTGCTCGTTCAGTCAGGTGGTCATGGTAACCGAGCGTGGCACAGAGCGGTTGAGTCCGTGGCCCGTCAAGCCGATACTGCACAGAGGGGCGCCGTTTCGACGGTGGCGCTGTCGGATGGTTCCGGGTGCTCGTGCCAACGAGGAGGGATTCCGCAGTGGCGGAGAAGGTGCTGGTCGTCCACGAGGACGCTGAGTTCGTGACACGCCTGAAGGGCGCGCTCGCTCTTGTCTCAAGCGAGGTGCAGCTCGCCAATGCGCTTTCGGCCATTCGTGCCGAGGGAATGCTGGCGCAGGAGCTACCGGACGTGATCATCATCGACGCGGGCCTCGCCGATAGGGACGGCTTCGAGCTGACTCGTGGCATCAAGGGCGTCGCCGCGACAAAGGACGTCCCGATCGTGCTCGTGTGCGCTGCGGTCGACGAGGCCACGGCGCTGAAAGCCCGTGCGAGTGGGGCGGCCGCTCTCTTGCCGTCGGCAGGAGCCGACGACCAGCTGGCGCGCAAGGTGGTGTCGCTCGCGCGTGGTGGAGCTGCGCCAGCGCCTGCGGGCCAGCCCGCGGCCGCGCCTCAGGTCATGGAGGTCCCCGCCGAGGTTGCTGCTGCCGGGCTGCGGGTTCCTGGCGTCTCGTCAACACCTGCGCAGCAGGTTTCCGAGCCCGTAGGCGTCGCCGAGAACTACGGTGCGCCCATGCCGGTTATGCCCGTCGACGCATCCCAGACCGGTCCGGTGCCCGCAGGTCCCGCTCCCGCTCGTCCGTCAGCCGGCGTCATCACGGGCGAGGGCGCTGCGCCGGGGTCCGGCACGCCGCACATCGACGATCTGCTCAGGCTCATGCTGGACAGGGGTGGTTCCGACCTTCATCTGACGGTCGGCAGCCCTCCGGGCATTCGGCAGCGCGGCGAAATCATCCCGGTTGAGAACATGAAGCCGTTGTCGCCTCGGGACACCATGGATATGCTGCTCAGCCTCCTTTCCGAGGAGCAGCGTCGGCGTTTTGAGACCGAACTGGAACTCGACTTCGCATACTCGATTCCCGGCGTGTCGCGATTCAGGGCGAACATCTTCCAGCAGCGAAACTCCATGGGCGCGGTCTTCCGAGTCATCCCGATCAAGATTCCGACACTCGAGGAGCTTGGCCTGCCGCCTGTATGCAGGTTCCTTGCAGACCGGCCGCGCGGGTTGGTGCTGGTCACCGGCCCGACGGGCTCCGGCAAGTCGACGACTCTGGCAGCCATGGTGGACCACATCAACGCGACGCGCCCGGTACACATCATCACCCTTGAGGACCCTATCGAGTTCATGCATCGCAACAAGCAGGCGTACGTGAATCAGCGCGAGATCGGCGAAGACACGCACTCGTTCTCATCGGCGCTTCGGCGGGTGCTGCGCCAAGACCCGGACGTCATCCTCGTGGGCGAGATGCGAGATCTCGAGACCATCTCGGCGGCGATCACGGCAGCCGAGACAGGGCACTTGGTGCTTGCTACCCTTCACACCACCGGCGGTCCTGAGACGATCGACCGCATCATCGACGTGTTTCCGCCGCATCAGCAGCAGCAGGTACGTATGCAGCTGTCCACGACACTCGAAGGAGTTCTCTCGCAGGTGCTACTCCGGAGCACGGATGGTCGCAGCCGCATCATGGCGATGGAGATCATGCTCGGCGTGCCTGCGATCTCGAATCTGATTCGCGAGGGCAAGACGCACCAGATGGAGACCATCATCCAAGGAAGCGCGGCGCTCGGGATGCAGACACTCGATCAGGCGCTCAAGAATCTGATGAATGGCGGGAAGGTGGCCTTCGACGAGGCAATAGGAAAGTCGAAGAACCCGCGTGAACTGGCGGCGATGGTGGGACGAACACTGTAGGGTGATTGTCGGATCGTCGAGCAGACCGTGGCGGACCCTGTGGGGTCCGCTGCCCGTTGATGGAGCGTGAGGGATGGCGGTCGATAAGGTTCGCGTGCGGTGGTCGGGCCACCGTCAGTTTGTTGGATGGGACACAGCCGGCCACGGTGTCGTCATGGATGCGTCGTCCGGGTATGGAGGGGAGAGTACAGGCCCTCGGCCTGTCGAGATCGTCCTGTACGGCCTGGCCGCCTGCACCGCTATGGACGTCGTGTCGGTACTCGAGAAGAAGCGCCAGCACTTCACCAGTCTAGAGATCGAGGTCGAGGCCACGCAACGCGAGGATGAGTACCCGAAGATCTACACGACCATCGCGCTCACGTACGTGGTCACCGGATTCGGGGTGAACCCGGAAGCGGTTGCGCGGGCGATCTCCCTCTCCGAGGAGAAGTACTGCTCGGTAAAGGGAATGCTTGGCCCACAGGTCGAGGTCGTCACGGCGTATCGTGTCGAAGAGGCACAGGCCCCGCAGTCCTGATTCGCTAGAGAATGGCAGCCCGATTCTCCGATTCTTCGGTCGTCACGTGAAAGGACCACCTTGCTCCACGCAGTACTCATGCCGGTATACAACGAGGCTTCGACCGTTGGCGGCGTACTTGACGCAGTCCGCGAGTTCTACCAAGGCGAAGTCATCGTGGTCGATGACGGGTCGACCGACGAGACCCCCCGGGTCCTCGCTCGACGCAACGACGTCACAGTCGTTCACCTCGATCGCAACTGCGGCTACGGTTGCGCGTTGCGGATCGGCTTCGGCGTCGCCCGGGATATCGGGGTCACGAGCCTGGTGACGATGGACTGCGATGGGCAGCACGAGCCGGCGCACATCCCCCAGTTCCTGGCGGCGCTGGAAGCGGGGGGCGACATCGTTTCGGGCAGTCGCTACCTCGCCGAGAATGGTGCCGGCGACCCCGCACCACCGGATCGCCGCGCGATCAACGAACGCGTGACCACCGAGATCAACCGTGTGACGGGCTGGAACCTCACCGACGCGTTCTGTGGCTTCAAGGCGTATCGTCTGGCAGCCCTTGACGCGATCACGCTCGAGGAGTGCGGGTATGCCATGCCGCTCGAGCTCTGGGCGAAGGCATGGCAGGCGGGACTGTCGGTGGGTGAGATCCCGGTTGAACGGATCTACTGCGATCACGATCGGTCATTCGGTCCCGAGCTCGATGACCCTGAGTCACGCTACGCGTACTACCTGGACGTCTGGCGACGAGCGTTGGGAGCCACACGATGAGCGATGGATACATCTACGACGCGCTGTGCATCGGGGCGCACCCCGACGATGTCGAAATCGGCATGGGGGCCACGATTGCGAAGCTTGCTCGAGCGGGAAAGCGCATCGCGATAGTGGACATCACCAACGGCGAACCCACGCCGCACGGGACACCGGAAACGCGCGTGATCGAATCGGCCCGAGCCGCCTCGATACTCGGGGCGACTCGGCGCACGCTCACTCAGAGCAACAGGTATCTCTTCGACACAGTCGAGGCCCGCACCGAACTCGCTGAAGTCATCCGAGAGCTCAGGCCTCGGGTCCTGTTCGTGCCCTTTGCGCAGGATGCACACCCCGACCATGTGGCGGCGTCGTCCATCGCGATCGCTGCGCGCTTCTACTCGAAGTTCACGAAGACCGACATGGCGGGTGAGCCGGTCTTTCCTGAGCGGGTCTACCGCTATATGGCTGTTCATCAGCGCATCGTCACGGAGCCTTCCTTCATCGTCGATGTGAGCGAGGACCTGGAGACCAAGATCGCCGCGATTGAGGCGTACGAGTCCCAGTTCCGGGTCAACCCCATCAACCGCGGCATCGTCGATCTCATGCGACAGACGGCGGCCATGTGGGGCGCGCTCGGCCGAGTCGACGCCGGCGAGCCGTTCTTCGCCACCGAGCCCATCGCCCTGTCGTCGCTCGATCACCTGGTATAGGGGGAGCTGTGGTTCACGTCAGACCGGCGTTACCCGCCGGACACGGTGAGATTCTCACCCGGCCGGAGTTCTCAAGCTGGCCCGTCCTTCTCGAAGCCAATCGTGCTGCGTCCGCGAACTGGTCGTTCGAAGTGGCCGGCGTAGCTGTCGATGACGTGCGTCGGGTGGCGCGCGCTGAGGCGCTTGAGGCCGCTGCGGCGTTCTCCGGGCGGCTCGGGGTGAGCGTGGCGGCTCCAGGCGCCCCAGACGGGCCCATAGTGGCCACAGGGCACCAGCCGGAGTTCTACCACCCGGGGGTATGGGTCAAGGATTTCCTCCTGCAGCGACTTGCTGATGAAACCGGCGCGACGGCGCTTGACGTCGTCGTCGACACCGACGGCTTCGACTCGGTGACCGTGACCTCGCCGTGCGTGAGCCCGGGCATGTCGCGCTGCGTTCAGTACCTCGCTGTCGGTACGGAGGACGGATGCTATGCGGGAGCCGCCGTCCCGTCCGAGCACGATCTGGATGACTTCTGTCGCTCCGCTCAGGACATGCTCGATACGCTCAGTGCTCCGGCGATCGGCACGCACTTTCGTGCCTTCTGCGCGAACTTGAAGTCGGCTGCGGGCGACGCCGCCAATCTTGCGGAGCTGGTCACCATCGCTCGTCGGCGATTCGAGGCCAGCGCCGGTACGGGGTACCTCGAGCTTCCGATCACCGAGCTGGTGAAATCGAAGGGTTGGAGCCACTACGTCGTCGATCTCGCGCTGTCCGCACATCGGTTCGCCGAGGCCTACAACGCAGAACTCGCGGAGTACCGACTCGTGAACAAGGTGCGATCCGCCGCCCAGCCCTTCCCGGACCTCAAGATCGCCGACAACGTCGTCGAGCTTCCGTTGTGGCGCATCGTCGATGGTCGTCGCTCCGGTGTCCGCGTACGGGTGTCCGATGACGGCGTGACGATCCTCTCGAGCGATGGCTGCGTCGTTGTCGAACTCCCGGCCACCGGCCCCGACGCCGTCTCAGCGCTGCTCGCCAGCGGCGAGGTCCTCGCTCCGAAGGCGCTTTCGCTCACGCTCTTCCTGCGGATGTTTGTCACCGATTTCATGATTCACGGGGTCGGTGGTGGCAGATACGACCAGGTGACCGATGGCGTGTGCCGCCGCTACTACGGCGTGGAACCGCCTGCGTTCGTCGTCGCATCGGCGACCATGTACCTTCCGCTCGGTGCGCATCTGGTCACCGATGAGGAGGTTGCTCTCGCCAAGGATCGGCTGAACCGGCTCGAGCACAACCCGGACGCCCTGCTCGGCGAAGTGGAATTCGATTCGCCCGAGGAGCACGACCGAGCCGTAGCGCTCGCTGCCGAGAAGGCATCGCTCGTACGGGCGATCGCGTCTCCGGATGCGGACAAGAAGGCGCTCGGGATGCGTATCCGCGACGTGAACACCGAGCTGGCTGCGTTGCTGGCAGCGCTGAAGGTCGAACTCACAGCTGAACTCGACTCGTTGCTCGAGCAGCAGCGTGCATCTGAGGTACTCACCGATCGGACGTATCCGTTCTGCTTCTGGTCTCCACAAGAGGTCGCCGACAAGGTCAGGTAGGAGGCCGCGTCCACACGTCGAACCTGCATGGTGGGTTGGGGGAGTGGCCGGAATCGTTGCCGCTGCCGTGACCCCGCGCTAGAATGGCGCGATTCGGACGAAGTGTCGGCCCCACGATGAAGGGAATGCGTATGTCTCTGCCCGTCGTTGACTCGAATCTGTGTACCGCGTGTGGCATCTGCGTGGATGAGTGCCCCAACAGCTGCTTCGATCTTGAGGCCACCGCCGTTCTCGCGCGCGCTGATGACTGCAGCGAGTGCGGCATCTGCGTCGATGCGTGCCCCAACGGATCGATCACCCAGAACTAGCATGATCTGAGCTTGGTAAGACCGCGAAGACCGGGCTGCGCCCGGTCTTCGTTGCGTTCTGCGAGGCTCGAAACGATCAGCGACACCGAGCCGGTCAGCCTCTCGGACCCATCCGATCGTTGATGTAGAGCTTGGGTTCTCGGCCCTGCAGCATCCCCACGAAACGCTTGTGGTGCGCGGCGTAGACCACGGCGCCCATCCCGAGGGCGAACGGCCAATCGGGGGAGCCAAGCACGAGTGCGGTCAGCGGGAGCGTCGCTGCGGCGGCGACTTGACCCGCCATCATGTATCGCGTGAGTGCGATGGTGGCCAGCCCGATGATGAGCACCGCCACGAAGTACCGCCAGTCGTAGGCGAGCAGTGCCCCGCCACCCGTAGCCAGACCCTTGCCCGTGCGCGAGAAGTGCTTCTTGATCAGCGCCATCCAGCACGAGTAGTTGTGGCCGACGACACAGCCGGCCACCGCAGCCATCGGTACGAGGAAGAGCGGGTTCTGCCACCATATCGAGCTGATGGTCTCCAGCGTCATTCCCCAGGGCCGCAGTGCAGTCGTCAGCTGATCAGCGGCCCCGGACACCAGATACTTCGACGCGAACGTCGGGATCATGCCCTTGAACGCATCGCCGAACATGGCGACCGCGAACCATGCCCACGACCCCGTGGTACGCCGGACGTTCATCGATCCGACGTTGCCGGTGCCGTGTGCCGTCACGTCCTCACCGGTCACCGCCTTCACGATGATGTACGCGAACGGAATCGAGCCGATCACGTACGACACCGCAAACGCGAGTGCGACGTAGCCCCACACGGCTGGCTGAGCGGTCATCCTAGCTCCTTCTCGGGACGACGCATTCGATGGCGTTGGGCAGAATCTCGATCTCGTAGTGGTCCTCGAGCAGCACTTCACCGTCAATCTGTGCGGGAAGTCGTTGCGCGCAGTCGATCACGAGCCGGGTGTGTCGCGACATGTGCACCGGCTTCATCCCTGTGTGCTTACCCATGACAACCGCGGGGAGCCGAACGAGCGCCTCGGGGAGCGATAGCGGGTCGATCATGCAGACGTCGAAGAGCCCATCGTCAGGCAGGGCATCGGGGGTGATGAAGAAGCCGCCACCGTAGGTCGGTCCGATGGTGACAGCGACGATGAGGGTGTCGACCTTCTGTGTTTCAGAAGAGCCGTCCACACGGAGGTCGAGGGAGAAGCTCGTGAGGTCGGTGAAGAGAACGTTGAGGAGCGCTGTCAGGTACAACCACAGCCCGTCCCGACCCTTCGTCACTTTGTACTCGACCGCCTTGGCGGTGACTTTCGCGTCAAGACCCGCGGCGAAGCTGTTGTTGAAGTAGATGCCGTTGCACACACCGACGTCGAATCGACGACGCTCACCGGTGGCGAGCTCCAATGCGGCCTGCGACAGGTCGGTGGACACGCCGAGGGTGCGTCGGGTGTCGTTGCCCGATCCGGTCGGCAGCAGCCCGAGGGCAGGGCGCGACTCCTCGGGAAACCGCATGAGTCCGTTGAGCACTTCATGGACGGTGCCGTCGCCGCCGACAGCGACTACGAGCTCGTAGTCACGGGCACCGGCGGCTAACTCGGTCGCATGCCCGGCTCGCTCGGTGACGACGAGGTCGTGGGGCAGGTTGGCGAGCAGCAGCTCGATGACCGGGATGAGTCTCTCGGTCTCGCCGTGACGGGCGGTTGGGTTGGCGATGACCAACGTACGTTGGGAGTCCATTCGTCCTCCGTGCGATATCGCGTCGCTTCGCGCGGGTGTGGTAATCTGCGTGCTCGGCCGAAGGGCCGGGTCACGCCCTCGTAGCCCAGAGGATAGAGCGTCTGCCTCCGGAGCAGAAGGTCACAGGTTCGAATCCTGTCGAGGGCGCCACCGCATTCATGCAGCAGGGCCGGTCCCTTTCGGGGCCGGCCCTGCGTCATTTCCGTACGAGTGAGCGACGGCGTTTAGTGCCCCTCCGCCTTGTGCTTCTGGTACTGCTCGATGACTTTCTTCGCCATGTCGAACGGAACCTCGGCGTACTCGCCGATCTCGACGGAGTACGTGCCGGTCCCGTGGGTTACCGATCGCAGAATGGGCGAGTAGTGCACGACCTCGGCGTACGGGACGGTCGCCCGAATGCGCTGCATGCCATCGACCATCTCCATTCCGAGGATGCGTCCGCGACGCGAGCTCATGTCGCCCATCACCGCGCCGGAGTAGCTCTCCGGGGCATCGATGACGAGCGTTGCGACGGGCTCCAGCAGGACCATGTCGGCCTGCTCGGCGGCCGCGCGGAAGCCGATTCGGGCGGCCATGCGAAATGCCATCTCGTTGGAGTCGACAGCGTGCATGGACCCGTCGTAGACGGCGACCTTCACGTCGACCATCGGATATCCCGCGAGTACGCCCTCGGTCATGCTGTGCTGCACGCCCTTGTCGATGGCCACGATGTAGGGCTTGGAGATCTTGCCGCCGACGATCTCATCCTTGAACTCATAGCCGTTGCCGTGGTTGGGCTCCACGCGCAACCAGCAGTCAGCGAACTGTCCAGAGCCACCCGTCTGCTTCTTGTGTCGGCCCTGCGCCTTGGCGGCCTTGCGAATCGTCTCGCGGTAGGGGATGCGAAGCTCCACGAGCTCGGCTTCAGCGTTGTAGCGGTCCTTGAGCTTGGAGAGTGCGACATCGACCGCGGTGTCGCCCAATGCGCTGAGTACGGTCTGGTGAGTCTCGTCGTCGCGCCTGAGGCGAAGCGTCGGCTCTTCCTCAATGATCTTGTTGAGCGCCGTCCCCAGCTTGTCCTCATCCGCTTTGGTCTTCGCGACGACCGCGACGGGGTAGAGCGGCTCCGGCAGTGGGAGGTCGGCGATACGGACGTCGCCCTTCTCGGAGAGCGTGTCACCGGTGATGACGTCGCCAAGCTTCGGAAGCACGACCACGTCTCCGGCGGGCGCAACGTCGATGTCGCTGGTCTCCTTGCCAATCATCTTCAAGACATGAGCGACCCGTTCCTTCTTGCCTGTACGGGCGTTGATGAGCTCGCTGCCGGGCTTGAGCTCACCCGAGAGGACCTTCACGAAGTTCAAACGACCGACGTAGGGGTCGAAGATGGTCTTGAAGACCAGTCCGGATACGGCGCCCTCCGTCGTGACGTGAACCTCGTCACCATCGGCGGTAGGAACCGGCCCGTGTGCCGTGGGCTGCGGGAAGAACGACACGATCTCGTCCATGAGATCCTCAATGCCCTGAAGCTTGGTGGCGGATCCCACGAACACAGGGATGAAGATGCCCTGGGCGATCGCCTGGTCGAGAAGCTCCTCGAGCTCCTCCTGGGAAAGGCGCTCACCCTCGAGGTACTTCTCCATGAGCGTCTCGTCGGCCTCAGCAACCAGATCGGTGAGCTTCTCACGAGCAGCTTCGGCCGCTTCGGTGAACTCAGCAGGGATCTCGAGGACCTCTTCCTTGTCACCCTCGTGGTGGTAGGCCTTCATCCGAATGATGTCGATCACGCCTCGGAAGTCCGCCTCTGCGCCCATCGGTATCTGGACGGCTCCTACGCGGTGGCCGAACTTGGCGTCAAGCGCCGCCATGACCGCCTCGAAGTCCGCGTGCTCCTTGTCCATGCGGTTGATGAAGACGGCTCGGGCGATGCCCATGTCCCCGGCGATCTTCCAGAGCCGCTCGGTCTGGACCTGCGGACCCGAGACCGCGTCGACCACGAACAGCGCCATTTCGGCGGCTTCCATGCCAGCGATGGCGTCACCGACGAAGTCGGCATAACCCGGGGTGTCGATGACGTTTATCTTGACGCCATCGTGGACGACGGGAGCGAGAGCGAGGTTGATCGAGAACTGACGCTTGATCTCCTCGGGGTCGTGGTCGAGTCCCGAGTGACCGTCGTCGACGGTCCCAAGTCGCTTCGTTGCGCCGGACAAGAAGAGCATCGCCTCGGCTAGCGAGGTCTTTCCCGCACCGCCATGTCCGACAAGTACGACGTTGCGGACCTTCTCAGTGCCTGGTGCTCCCACGTACATCGCCTCCAAACGTCCGGGCGCCGCGACACCGTTGTCGCAGCGCGGAGCGCTCGGCGATCCCGCCGAGCGGGGAATCTCGCGCCCTAGTCTAACCTTTCGTGGCACGCTGGAGCAGTCCTTATCATGTCGCCCCCGTACTGCTAGAATGCCGAGCAGTCCGTACGCGGTCGGGCGCATCCGGATTCATGCCGAGTTGCGCCTCGATCAGAGTCTCAGGGGGTCCCGTGTCGTCGAGAGTCATTCGGCAGTTCGTAGGTTCGCTCGCAGTCGGCGCGATGGCCACTACGCTTGCGTTATCGCTTGCGGGTTGTTCGTCGGCCGGATCCACCGCCACTTCGCCGGCAGCGACGACTCCCCCAGAAGCCACCACCACTTCCGTTCCCCAGCCCCAGGAGGGTTCTTTGTACACGCCTACATACCAGCCCAACGGCGAGGAGATCGCCGTCATCACCACGAACCGAGGCGTCATCAAGGTCAAGCTGTACGGCAAGGAGGCCCCGGTCAACGCCGGCAACTTCATCGAGCTGGCCCAGAAGGGCTTCTACGACAAGGTGAAGTTCCATCGCCTCGAGCCCGGTTTCGTCATCCAGGGTGGCGATCCCCAGACTGCGAAGCTGTCATCCAAAGAGGTGGCCGAGCTGGTCGAGAAGCAGAACGCGGGTCAGTACGCCGAGGGTCAACCGATGCTGGGTACCGCGGGACCGGGCTACACCATCAAGGGTGAGTTTGATCCCGCGAACGTCGCACACAAGCACCTTGACGGCACCATCGCCATGGCTCGCACTCAAGACCCCAACTCGGCGGGCTCTCAGTTCTACTTCACCTTGGGTCCGCAGTCGTTCCTTGACGGTCAGTACACCGTCTTCGGGGATACCATCTCCGGGCTCGACGTGATTCACGAACTCGAGGTGGGCGATACCATCGAGTCCATCACCATCGAAAACGCGACGAAGTAGCCGAACACAGTGGATCAGAATCGCTTTCAGGAAGCACAGGCAGCCTACGACGCAGGTGACTACCGCACGGCAGCGAAGGTGTTCCTCGCGTCCGCCGGTCGGGGCGCCGAGGGCAATGGCGCCGCGTATCACATGGCGGGCAATGCGCTGTGCAGGCTGAGGCGGTATCAGGATGCCGTGACGGTGTATGGGCATGCCCTGCGCGACCCGCTCTACGAGCGTAGGGGAGCTGTTCAAGCGAACCTTGGCGCGGCGTACGTGGCCATTGGCGAGTATGCCCAGGCAGCGAACGCGTACGAGTCTGCGCTCGCAGAGCCGGACTACGCAGCGCGCTACAAAGCGCTTCAGGGTCTCGCCGGCGCATTGCTCGAGCGTGGACGTGTCGAAGACGCCGCCGTGAACTACCGCAAGGCCGCTCTTGATGCGAGCAACCCCGATCCGGGCAGAGCGCTCGTGAATCTGGGTCTGTGCTTCATGGCGCTTGGGCGGCCCGGCGACGCTGTGGAAGCGTACAAGGCGGCCTTGGGCTTTGAGGACTACAAAGGCCGAGGTAAGGCGCTTTCGAACATGGGACAGGCCTTCGTCGTTTTGGGCGAGTATGAAGAGGCCGTCAAGGCGTTCGAGAAGGCCACGCAGCTGCACGGCTTCAAGCTTTCGGCAGGCGCGGCAGCAGCCTATGCGAGTGCCAAGCAGATGGCTGAACCGGATACCGAGACCGTTGAAGGGTGGGAGACCGGCGAGATCGGAATGACCGATCTGGCTGCTGCGTTCGATGCGCCCGCGGCGGAGTCCGCGCCACCTGCAACTAAGCCCGCTGTCGATGCTGTGGAGTTCGGGGACGACGCTGCGGTTTCTGACTTCTTCAACATGACCGAGGATCAGATGCTCGAGCAGGATCGTGAGGCCCGCCGAGAAGCCCGCGGTGCAGGCCGTCGCTCCGGTGGTGGAATCAAGGGGTTCGTCATCCTCGGAGTGGTCGCCATCCTTATCGGCGGGGCGCTTGGGGGCGCGTACACCATGGGCTTCGGATGGCCCACTCAGCAGGCGATGGTCTCAAAGATGCTGACGGCGTACGGAACAGGGGCACCCACCGGCGCCTATTGGATCGCAGCGGAGTCATCTGACGTCGCGCGTGAAATGGCGAAGGTTCCTCCGGTTCAGTCGTTCACCATCGACTCGAAGCAATCAACCGCGCAGTCTTCCATCGTCCGCGTCACAGTGACGCCCAAGACGGGAGCTCCGCTGCACTACCGCGTCTCGCTTGCCCGAGAGGGCCTCGGCTGGAAGATCACCGGCATCGAGAATGACTTCGGCTCCACCAGCGGCAATTAGGTCGCACAGGCTCGTCAAGACACCGTGAAACACCGTAGGAAGGACTCGCACGTGGAACAGAGGACGTACACCATGATCAAGCCCGACGCCGTTGCACGCGGCCTCGCTGGGAAGGTCATCAGCAGGTTCGAGGACGCCGGCCTGAAGATCGAGCGCATGGAAATGGGCGTCGTGACTGCCGAGCAAGCAGCGGCCAACTACATCGAGCACCAGGGTAAGCCGTTCTACGACGGACTGGTTGCCTACATAACCTCCGGCCCGGTGGTCAAGATGGTCATCTCGGGTCCCAACGCGGTTGCCGTGTGCCGCAAGCTCATGGGTGCCACCAATCCGGCTGAGGCCGCCCCCGGAACCATTCGTGGCGACTTTGGACTCATCATGGACGCCAATGTCATCCACGGCTCGGACTCGCCTGAGTCCGCCGAGCGGGAGATCGGCATCTTCTTCGGCGCATAACTGCTGCACAGAGCGCATCAACGCAGGGTCCGGTCGCGGAAGCGCCGGGCCCTGCTCCTATGTGGCGGTAAGGTCCGGTACAGAGTTGGGTAGGGAAGCGGCGCATGCTTGGGCTGGCACTAATCAGTGAGCCACACGCCACATGAATCGGAGACACAATGCTTGCCCACACCGACCACCTGATCCCGCGCGACCTTCTGCTCGCCGGACATCCGGAGCGCCTGTCCGACGAGGGGCTGATCGCTGTCCTTATCGGGGAGAGGGGCGATTCGGGAGCACAGCGGCTACTCGCAAGCCACCCCATCCCGGACGGCTTGTGGCGTGTGTGTGCTGAAGACCTCGTCGCGTTGGAGGGGGTGGGACCGGCCGGTGCCGCTCGGGTTCTGGCGTGCCTGGAGATGAGCCGACGCGCCGCAAGCTGGCGCAGCGCGACACGGCCAGCGGTCAACACTCCTGAGGACGTTGTCGACCTGTGCGCCGGTCAGATGCGAGGTCTGGATCGGGAGCACTTCTGGTGCCTGAGCTTGAACACCAAGAACCGGCTGCTTCGCATGAGCGAGGTCTCGGTCGGTTCGCTCAACGCATCCATCGTCCATCCACGTGAGCTGTTCAAGGAAGCGGTCAAGCTCTCAGCCGCATCGGTAGTGGTCGTGCACAACCATCCCAGTGGAGACGCCACGCCCTCGGGTGCCGACATCCAATTGACGCGTCGTCTGTCCAAGGCGGGCGACGTACTGGGCATTGAGCTACTGGACCATGTGGTCATCGGCGACGGCGGCGCTTTCGCAAGCCTGCGCGAATTGGGACACATGTAGCGGAGTCCGTTCGCCCTGGCCGCTCTCGTCAGGCCTGCGGCTGCGCCTACAAGCAGCGGATTCACCTCTGATGCGACGTTTCCTGGGGGCCGGTTGTGCTACACTGACGAGGCGTTTTGGTCGACCGACCCGACCCGTCAAGGTCCAGGGTCGGTTTTGGCGTGCGGCCCGTGCGTCGGACTCGACGCCGGCTGGGCAAACGAAAAGGAGCGACCGTGTCGCTTGTAGATATGTTCTTCAATTCATGGGGCGGCGACATGGCCGTCGACCTTGGTACTGCGAACACGTTGGTCTCGGTGCGTGGGCGTGGCATCGTGCTGATAGAGCCGTCCGTTGTCGCGGTCGAGAAGGACACGAAGCGTGTTCTGGCGGTCGGCATCGAGGCTAAGCGGATGCTTGGCCGTACCCCTGGCAGTATCGTCGCCATCCGCCCCCTCAAGGACGGCGTCATCGCCGACTTCGAGGTCACTGAGGCGATGCTTCGCTACTTCATCAACAAGACGCGCGTAAAGCGATTCCCGTGGCAGCCGAAGCCGCGCGTCGTGGTGTGCGTGCCCTCAGGCGTCACCGAGGTCGAGAAGCGCGCCGTCTTCGAGGCGACGATGTCTGCAGGCGCTCGGCATGCGTATCTCATCGAGGAGCCGATGGCTGCAGCGATCGGTGCCGGCTTGCCCATTCAGGAGCCCACCGGCTCGATGGTCGTCGACATCGGCGGAGGCACGACCGAAGTCGCCGTCATCTCGCTTGGCGGCATCGTCGTCGCGCAGTCGATCCGCATCGCCGGTGACGAGTTCGACGAGGCGATCATCCAGCACGTCAAGCGCGTCTACAACGTGCTCATCGGAGAGCGTACCGCCGAGGAGATCAAGTTCGAGATCGGTAGCGCGTGGCCCTTGCTCGAGGAGGTCGACGTCGAGGTTCGCGGGCGTGACCTGCTCACAGGGCTTCCGCGCACCATCACCATGGAGTCCGAGGAGATCCGCGAGGCCGTCGAGGAGCCCACAGCTGCGATTGTCGCTGCCGTGAAGGGCACCCTCGAGCAGACGCCGCCGGAGCTTGCCAGCGACCTGATGGAGTACGGCATCGTGCTCACCGGCGGAGGCGCGCTTCTCAAGGGCCTCGATGACCGCCTGCGTCACGAGACCGGGATGCCTGTGCACGTCTCAGACAGCGCGCTCACCAATGTCTGCGATGGCTCGGCGCAAGCTCTCGAGGAGATCGACGCGCTCAAGAAGGTGCTTCAGGGCGGCCGATAAGGCCGGCCCTGCCGCGCGATGAGACTACCGA
>JAAXWY010000025.1:0-20400 GCA_013334745.1 Coriobacteriia bacterium | reverse complement strand
ACCCCGAGAAGCCGTCAGCCCGTCCTGGGCTCATCATCGCTTTCGTCGTGCTTTCCATCGTGTTCATGACCGCATGGTTCCGGGAGAGCGCTACGGGCCCGGTTCACCGGATTCAGAGCACCGTCCACGCGATGGCGGCTCCGGTCGGAGCCGTCGGCGAGTTCACTACGCGCCCCGCTCGCCGGGTCTTCGCCTGGGCATCGGATCTCGGCGTTTCGCGCAGCCAGCTCGAAACGCTCAGGTCGCAAAACGACGAACTGCGCAAACGCGTGTCCGAGCTTGAAGAAGCGCGGCTGGAGAACGTCAGACTCAAGGGCATCGTGGCGTTCGTTGAGGCCACCAAGACCCAGTCTATCGGCGCGAAAGTCATAGGTCGTCCCACCAACTCGTGGGAGGGTGTCATCACCATCGACAGGGGTACGGACGACGGCGTGAAGGCCGGGATGCCGGTTGTGGGCCCGGCCGGCCTGCTCGGCCAGACTGTTGATGTGACAGCACAGTCGGCTCGGGTGCGACTCATCACCGACCCCAATTCCGGGGTCGCAGGCATGCTGCAGTCGAGCCGGGCAGAGGGCATCGTCAAGGGTTCAATCACCGGCGATCTCACGTTTGACTACGTGAGCACGGCTACCACCGCCCGTGCCGGTGATGTTGTGATCACGTCCGGTATCGGCGGTGTGTTCCCCAAGGGGCTCATCGTCGGCGAGGTCACGAGGGTCAAGAAGGGCGCTGCGGACCTCTTCCCGGAGATAGAGCTGGCACCTTCGAGTGGTCTCGCCGGTCTCGAAGAGGTTCTGGTGTTGATTGGTACCGTCCCGCAGACCGACCTGGGAGTAGGTGAATGATGAGGCAGTTCCTGCCCAGCATCGGGGCGGTTGCGGTGGCCGCGCTGCTCCAGGCGAGTCTCGCTCCGTACATGTCGATTGGTGGCGTGACGCCCAACTTCCTGCTGCTCGTCGTCATCACCTTGGCACTTGTCGAAGGTCCGAGCGCGGGGTCGAGCGCGGGATTCGCGTGTGGACTGATCTTCGACCTGCTCGGCTCGGGTCCGGTCGGTCCGATGGCGCTCGTGCTTGCTGTGACCGGGCACCTGGCCGGCCTCTTGCACGAGAATCTGTTCGCGGAGGGGTGGCTTCTGCCGATCACCGTGCTCGGCGTTGCCGCCCTCGGAGCCGAGGTCGCGTACGGCTTGATACTCGGTGTGCTCGGCGTAGGCGGACCGTTTCTGCAGACGTTCATCACGAAATCTCTACCGGCAGCGGCCTACAATACGGCGCTGGCAATGATCGTCTACCCATGGTTGGCGCGCATCTTGCGCCGGGACAGCGGCATGACCACCTTCCGCCGATTGGCGTAGGGCGCTCTACTACTGCCGTGACAACGTACCGAACCGGAGCGTGAACCTCGATTGAGCAGTTTCCGCCAAGAACTCAAACCGCGCTTCGCCGCACTGGGGATCATCGTCCTTCTGGTGCTCGGGCTCCTGCTGACGCGCCTATGGTCCATGCAGGTGCTTCAGGGTGCCGCCTACACCGACCAGTCGGACGAGAACCGGGTTCGCGAGGTCACTGTTGAGGCGCCACGAGGTCGGATCCTCGATCGCAACGGCAAGCCGCTGGTCAGTAACCGGGCCACCAAGGCCGTACTCGTCTTGCCGTCGGCATCGGAAGACACCACGTTGCTTAACCGGCTCTCGATCACGTTGTCGGTGCCGGTTTCCGACATCAAGGAACGCCTGGCCAGCGTCAAAGAATCGGCGCTCACGCCGCGAACCATCGCCATCGATGTTCCCATGAAGGCCGTCGCGTATATCGAAGAGCATTCGGATGAGTTTCCGGGTGTTGAGGTGCGGGTACAGGCGGTGCGCCGCTATCCACAGGGGGCACTCGCCGCTCATGTGCTCGGCTACACGGGTGAGGCGAACGACGCTGAGCTCAACGGCGAGGGCAGCACACTGGTGCCGGGCGACATCGTCGGCAAGGCGGGCGCAGAGGCGCAGTTCGAGAGTGTCTTGCAGGGCGACCGCGGCCGGCGTCTGCTGGAGGTCGACGCGCGCGGCACCGCTCATCGCGTCATTGAGGACATTGCTCCGGTCGCTGGGCGAGACGTCAAGCTGACAATCGATTCCCGCGTCCAGAAGGTCACCGAGGCCGCGCTTGCTCAGGCGATGGACGACGCACACGGGCAGAGCTTCCCCAAAGCCCGCGCGGGTGCGGCTGTCGCCATCGACATCAAGACCGGCGAAGTCCTCGCCATGGCGAGTCTGCCCACCTACGACCCGAAGGCGTTTCTCGGCGGGGTGCCGGAGAAGACGTGGAAGCGACTCAACGATCCCAAGTCCGAGTACCCGCTGACCAACCGCGCCATCCAGGCACAGTACCCGGCGGCGTCGACGTTCAAGGCAATGACCGGCCTTGCAGGCCTCGAGGACGGGGTCATTCGGCCCTACACCACCTACAGCTGCGGCGGTCGTTGGACGGACATGGGCAAGCAGTGGCCGAAGTGGTGCTGGAACCACTCGGGCCACGGTTATGAGAGCTTCTACGAGGCCGTGCAGGACTCATGCGACGTGTACTTCTACAACGTCGGCTATCGCTTCTACAAGATGAAGGGCGAGAAGCTGCAGGCGTTCGCTCGAAAGTTTGGATTTGGCTCGGACAGTGGCATCGACCTGCCGGGCGAAGCGGCAGGCAGAGTTCCCGATGCCAAGTGGAAGTCCGCGTACAACGAGAACTACCCCGAGATGCAGCGCTGGCTTCCGGGCGACACCGTCAACCTGGCCATCGGTCAGGGCGACCTGCTCGTTACGCCTCTGCAGGTCGCCAACGCGTATGCAGGTATCGCTAACGGCGGCAACGTCATGAAGCCGCACGTCTTGAAGCAGGTTCTTGGGCCCGACGGCAAGCCCGTGCTGAAGGCGAAGCCTGAAATCGCGTTCAGGACCAAGACCTCCAAGACGAACCTGTCCACCATGAAGACGGCTCTCGTCATGGTCACTGAGAGCGGTACCGCGCGAAGCGCATTCCGTTCGTTCCCAATTGCCGTCGCCGGCAAGTCCGGAACAGCCCAGGTCTACGGCAAAGACGACCTCGCCTGGTTCGTTGCCTTCGCGCCCGCATCCAAGCCGAAGTACTGCGTCGCGGTCGTCGTCGAACAGGGAGGTCACGGCGGTTCGGTGGCCGGGCCTGCGACGCGTCAGATCCTCGCAGCGCTGCTCGGCGAGCGTGTGACGCACGTGACCGCGACGGACAGGTCGAGGTAGCCGTTGAACGAGCGCTCGCGACTGTGGTTCATCAACTGGCCGCTCATTGGCGTCGTTTCCCTGCTGTCGGTCTACGGCGCGGTGATGGTGCAATCAGCGACGGCCGGCATGACGGGCGGTCCCGGCCTGTTTCGGCGCCATCTCATCGGCCTAGCGATCGGGCTCGTGCCTCTGGGTGTGGCGTGGGCATTCGACTACCGCAAGGTCGCGGGTTGGGTCGGGCCTCTGCTCATCCTCGATGCGTTGCTGATCCTGTCGCCCAAGATTCCCGGACTCGGCACGACAGCCAAGGGTGCGACGTCATGGCTTGCCCTCGGCGGCATTCGATTGTTCCAGCCGTCTGAGCCCGCCAAGCTCGTGACGATCATGATCATGGCTGTGGTCATAGCGAGCTACAAAGGCAAGATCGAGCACGGGCGGGACCTGCTCAAGGTGCTCGGCATCCTTGCGATACCGCTGGGGCTGATTCTGCTTCAGCCCGACCTCGGGACAGGCATGGTCTTCGTGGCGATCACCGCCGGCATGCTACTGATCGGTGGACTCAAGCCGCGCTGGTTTCTCGTTCTCGCGATCGCAGGCGCATTGTTGGTGGGCATGTTGTTCGGGGTCAACGAGGCCCTTAACCGCACCCTGCATCGCGGCAACTACGATCCGGCCTACATCGCTGCTGTCGCATCGGGCTCTGCTGACCAACTCAATGCGGTCAGCGATAACAGCGTTCTCATCAAGCGCTACCAGATCAACCGTCTCTTGGTGTTCCTCGACCCGTCGAGGGACCCATCGGGTGCTGGCTACAACCTGGAGCAGTCCAAGATCGCCATCGGATCCGGCGAACTGACGGGCAAAGGGCTCAAGGACCGAAGCACTCAGAGCAACCTACGGTTCCTGCCGGAGCCGCACACCGACTTCATCTTCTCGGTCACCGGCGAGCAACTCGGATTCATGGGTGGCCTGCTTCTGCTCGGCCTGTATCTTGCGCTGCTCGTCACGGCGCTTGAGATCGCTGCACAATCCCGCGACCTGCTTGGGTCGCTCATCGTTGCCGGCGTCATCTCCATGTGGACCTTTCAGATTCTTGAGAACATGGGGATGACGATGGGGTTGATGCCTATCACCGGCATTCCGTTGCCGTTCATGAGCTTCGGTTCATCGTTCATGGTCACCAACATGGCCGCTGTGGGTATGCTTCTGTCCGTATGGACTCGCCGACAAGGCGTGCCCGGAATCTGACACCCGAGGGGAAATCAACATGAGACTCCCGATCGATCCCAGAGACATCATGAGTTCGGGTGCGAAGATATCCGAGGAGCGGGAGCGCGAGGTTCGCGTCGCGGTCTTCGTGGACGTCGAGGCGCCCGACGAGCTGGTCGAAGCCATCCGAGAGGCGCTGCGCCCCCAGACGTCGCGTGCGCGTCTGCACGTTGAGGCGTGCGCGCCGGGCGAGACGCTCATCATCGACGACGCCGCAGACGCTGTGATTGCGATTACCGGGCCCGGAACCACCCTGGCGACATCCATCGCCGCGAGCCGCGAGAAGTTCGTTCCCACGGTCGTGCTTGCCCTCGGCGAACACGCGGATATCGCCTCGCGCCGCCTGGCCCATCCGATCCTCGATACGATCGCCGACAACGCTGTGGACGACATCACCGTGCGCCTCGGTGCGTGGCTCGCCGACCGCGTCAGCAGTAAGCGCTTGGCGCTGGCATCCAACTTCTCCCTCGTGCGTAGGGCGGTGGCGATGGAGGCGGTCAAGGCGACGTCGTTCCAGAACGGTGTGATCGGTGCCGTGGCCATCATTCCCGGCGCCGACCTGCCGATCATGACGGCGAATCAGGCGAAGATGGTTCTCCAGATCGCCGCCGCCTACGGCGTCCCGCTCGGAGCCGAGCGCATCAAGGAGTTGGCTGCGGTGGTTGGCGGCGCGTTCACGATGCGTGCAATCGCACGGCAGTTCCTCGACTTCATTCCGGGTATCGGGTGGGCGATCAAGGGAGCGGTGGGCTACAGCGGAACGCTCGCCATGGGTTATGCCGCCATCGAGTACTTCGAAGGTGGCGCTGACCTCTCGGGCCTCGGTGAGAAGCTGAAGGAAGCTCGGGACAAGGCGGTCGACGCTGCGGTTCGCACCAAAGGTCGCATCACAGGCGGCCCCGAATCTGAGGAGCCCATCCCCGCTCACGCGTACGTGGTCGTCGAAGGCGAGCCCGCTCCGAGTGCCCCGGTCGCTGCGTTGCCCGAGGTGACGCCGGCGCCAGCTGTCCCGGCAGATCCCGAGCTGCCGTCGGAGATCGGCGCATGACGAACGGCGGCCTTTGGCCGCAGGTTGAGCGACTACTCGCTTCCGTCGAGCGCCCGGCGCGCTATATCGATCGCGAGTGGAACGCCGTGCACCAACCGGGTGCCGACTATCGCGCCGCATTGGTGTATCCCGATACCTACGAGATCGGCCAGGCCAATCAGGCGATAGCGATTCTCTACGCCACTCTCAATGGACTGCCGGCGGTCGTCGCGGAGAGGGCGTATCTCCCGTGGCTCGACATGAGTACGGCGATGCGCGATGCCGGCGTCCCACTGTTTTCACTCGAGTCGTGCACCGCGCTGTCCGAGTTCGACCTCATCGGGATAACCGTTCCCTACGAGCTCACCTACTCCAACATCCTTGAGGTTCTCGATCTCGCCGGCCTTCCGATACGGGCGTCCGAGCGAACCGAGGCGCATCCTTTGGTCATCGGTGGTGGGCCGTCGGCCTTCAACCCCGAGCCGTTTGCACCGTTCTTCGACGCCGTACTCGTCGGCGAAGGGGAGGAAGCCGTAGCTGACATCGTCGCTGCGCACCGGGCCGCGAAGCAGTCCGGCCTCGATAGGGCAGCCACGCTCATGGCGCTCTCTGCGGTCCCTGGAGTTTACGTGCCCGCGCTCTACCGGCCCGAGTACGACGCTGATGGCGCCTTCATCGGCGTCTCGGCGGTTCCTGGTGCTCCTGACGTCGTCACAAAGCGCGTACTCGCGGACCTCGATGCGCACCGGCCCCCGACCGCGCCGATCGTGCCGTTCATGGACGTGGTGCATGACCGGTTCGGAGTGGAGGTGCTGCGTGGCTGCACGCGAGGCTGTCGCTTCTGTCAGGCGGGTATGGTGTATCGCCCCGTGCGCGAGCGCAGCGCTGACCCGATCGTCCGAGACGTACTCGCGGGACTCGCATGCACCGGCTACGACGAGGTCTCGCTGACCTCGCTCTCGACCACCGACCACAGCCAGCTCGAGGAGGTCTTGCGCAGGCTCCAGCGCCGCCTTGAGGGCACCGGGGTATCGGTGAGCCTTCCGTCTCTGCGCGTCGACGCATTCGGCGTCGAGATGGCCCGGCTCGTATCGGCCGGCGGGAAGAAGAGCGGCCTTACGCTGGCTCCTGAGGCGGGCACGCAACGCATGCGCGACGTCATCAACAAGAACGTCACCGAGGAGGACCTGCTCGGAAGCGTTCAGCGCGCGTTTGAGGCCGGCTGGAGGCGCGTCAAGCTGTACTTCATGATCGGCTTGCCGACAGAGACTGATGACGACGTCCGTGGCATCGGTGAGCTGGTGGGACGTGTGTTCCGCGTCGCTCGTGAGGCTACGCCGCCGGCACAACGGGGCGGGCTTCGCGTCGCCGTCTCCGTCTCGACGTTCGTACCCAAGGCGCAGACGCCGTTTCAGTGGGATGCCCAACTTCCACTGGAGGAGGTGCGTCGGCGCCAGTCGGTACTGCGCGAGTCGATGCCGCGCAAGGGCGTTGAGTTGCACTGGCATGACTCGGACGTGTCATTCCTCGAAGGTGTGATGGCGCGTGGCGGTCGCGAGGTCGCTGACGTGATCGAGGCAGCGTGGCGTGATGGCGCCACCTTCGATGCATGGACAGAGCGCTTCAACCCGAGCCGATGGGCCGCGGCGTTCGAAGCCTGCGGGATCGAACCCGCTTCGATCGCGAACCGCGAGCGAACGCCTGCCGAGCCGCTACCGTGGGACCACATCTCGGCAGGTGTCTCGAAGCGCTACTTGCTGCGCGAACGCGAGCGTGCGCTCACCGGAGAGCTGACGCCTGACTGCAGCTTTGAGTCGTGCGCCGGTTGCGACGTATGCCAGGACCTCGGTGTCGACATCGTGCTGGGAGGTGTGGCCCGTGGCTGAGGGTGAGTTCCGACTCAGGGTCCGCTACGGCAAGGTCGGACGCCTGCGATGGTTGTCGCATCTGGAGATCGTCCATGCCCTCGAGCGGATCATTCGCCGAGCAGGACTCCCTTACGCGCTCACACGGGGGTTCAGCCCGCATATGAAGGTCGCGTTCGGTCCCGCGCTACCTGTCGGCACCGCCGGCGAAAACGAGTACCTCGACGTGTGGCTCACGCGGTACACTGGGGTAGAAGATGCTTTGGGGGTTCTTGCGGCTTGCGCTCCTGCGGACTTGGCGCCCAACCTGGCGCGCTTCGTCGGCGAGAAGGAGCCCTCCTTGACCGCGGCGATCACCATCGCACGATATGAAGTGGCGATCGAAGGAAAGGAGTCATCGACCGAGAACGTGCGGACGGCGCTTGAGAGTGTGGTCAGTGCGGGTACTTTCGAAGTTGAGCACAAGGGCAAGCACAAGGTTTTCGATCTAGCGCGCAGCCTCCCGGAAGAGGCGCGTGTCAGGGATCGCGAGGACGGGAGCGTCGTTGACGTGACCGTTCGAATGGGCTCACAAGGCTCGCTCCGCCCGGAGTTGCTCGTCGTTCGTGCCCTCGAGACCGCATCCGTCGATGCGACCGTTTTGCACACGACGCGCACAGACACCTTGATCGAGACACCGGAAGGGGTCTGGGTGCGTCCCGTGTAACGGGAGGGCCCTTCGTGGCTGAACCAACTCGCGAGATGCTTATCTCGCACGACAACAACGAGACCCGAGTCGCAATGCTTGAAGACCGGGAACTCGTTGAGCTCTACATCGAGCGTCCAAAACGCAGTGTCGTAGGCAACGTCTACCTGGGCAAGGTGTCTGACGTGCTGCCTGGGATGCAGGCGGCATTCGTCGATATCGGCCTGGAGAAGAACGCCTTCCTCTACGTCGATGAGGTCATCGCGCCGGACGGCGTCGATGGCGTGCCCAAGCGCGACATCCAGTCCCTGCTCAGGCCGGGGCAACAGATCATGGTGCAGGTCATCAAGGATGCGATGGGCACCAAGGGCGCGCGAGTGACCACCGAGGTATCGCTGCCCGGACGCTTTCTCGTGCTGATGCCGTTTTCCGAGTTCGTGGGCGTGAGCAAGCGCCTGCCGGAGACCGAGCGTGACAGGCTCCACGAGATCATCCACCGTCACGTGCCGGGCAAGATGGGCGTGATCGTCCGAACGGTGGCACAGGGGGCATCCGAGCGCGATCTCATCAACGATCTCGAGTTCCTGCTGCGGCTCTGGAAGCGTGTGAACCATCAGTCGACGGAGGCTCTCGCGCCCGAGGTCATCTACACCGAGATGGACCTTTCGCTCCGGCTGGTTCGCGACGTCTTCTCCAGCGAGTTCCGGCGCATGACCATCGACGACAAGTCGACGTTTGAGAAGGTCACTTCGTTCCTCAAGAAGACGTCGCCGGATCTGGTCAAGCTCGTGCAGCTCTACCGAGAAAGAGCGTCCCTGTTCGAGGCGTTCGGCCTGCAGCCCACGATCGATTCTGCCCTGCGGCGGACCGTCCCACTGCCCAGCGGCGGCTATCTGACGATCGACAAGACCGAGGCTCTCACCGCCGTGGACGTCAACACCGGCCGCTTTGTTGGAAGGAAGAATCTCGAGGAGACCATTCTTCGGACGAATCTAGAGGCGGCCGATGAGACTGTTCGTCAGCTCCGGCTGCGCGACATCGGCGGGATCATCGTCGTCGACTTCATCGACATGGAGGACGCACCGCACCGGACTCTGCTGCAGCAACGCGTAGCCGCTGCTCTGGCCAGAGATCGAACAAAGACCCGGATGAGCGATGTGTCCAAGCTCGGCCTCGTCGAGATCACACGCAAGAACGTCACAGACGGTCTCTACGGCGTCCTCACGGAGCCGTGCCCGCACTGTGGCGGGGAAGGGCGAGTCGTTTCGCGCACGACCCGGCGCATCGCAGTTGAGCGGCGGATGCGCGAGATACTGCGCACGGGCAAGTCGAACGCGTATCTATTCGGGCTCAACCCGCAGACGTACGAGCTTGTGACTGCTCCGGGCCTTAACACCGCCGCATCGCTGCGGGCCGAGACCGGTCGGCAGGTGTCGATCGTCCCTGACGAGGAGTGTGCGCCGACGGAGGTGCGCATCCTGATAGAGGGCAAGACCGGGCTTCTCAGGCGTTCGTTCGACTAGGGTCAGCCGAGGGATACGCCCGGTACCGTGGAAAGCGCGTTTGCGCGTTGACGCTGGCTATCGTCCCTGCTAGCATACTTCCTCGCGCATTCGAACGAGTGGAAGGTTCCCGCATGTACGCAATCGTTGCCACCGGCGGCAAGCAGCTCAAGGTCGCAGCCGGCGACGTCGTCACTGTTGAGAAGCTCGACGCCGCTGTTGGCGAGAGCGTCACATTCGACGTCATTTTCCTGGCTGATGGTGAAGAGATCACCGTCGATCCGACCGTGCTCGCTACCGCAAAGGTGACCGCTGAGGTCATCGAGCAGTTCAAGGGCGAGAAGGCCATCATCTTCAAGTTCAAGAAGCGTAAGGGCTACAAGCGCCTCAAGGGTCATCGTCAGAACCTGACGAAGGTCCGTATCACCGACATCTCCGCTGCGGCTGAGAAGCCCAAGGCGAAGAAGGCCCCTGCCAAGAAGGCCGCCGAGAAGGTCGAGGCTCCCGCGGAGCCCGTCGCCGTCGACGCACCCGCCGCCGAGCAGGAGTAAGGGAGAGATCGAGAAATGGCACACAAGAAGGGCCTCGGCTCCACAAAGAACGGTCGCGACTCCAAGGCCAAGCGCCTCGGCGTCAAGCGGTTCGCCGGCCAAGAGGTCAACGCAGGCACCATCATCGTGCGTCAGCGCGGTACCCACATCCACCCCGGCGACAACGTCGGTCGTGGCGGTGACGATACGCTGTTCGCGCTGACGGCCGGTACCGTGCAGTTCACGCACGGTCTGAAGCGTCGCGTTCACGTGCGACCGTTCGAGGCTTAAGGGCCCCGACCGACGACGTTTCTCCAAATGACGCTCAGTCGCGAGCCCTCCGTCCTGATCTCGGGCGGGGGGTTCGTTCGTTTAGAATGACAGCGGCGGTTCAAGCCGCAGGGAGCGAGTGCTTCACGTGTTTATCGACGAGGTAAAGATCCACGTAAAGGCCGGAGACGGCGGTGCAGGATGCATGTCCTTCCGCCGAGAGGCCCACGTGCCCCGAGGCGGTCCTGACGGCGGTGACGGCGGCCGCGGTGCTGACGTCGTTCTTGAGGCAGACCCCGCCGTCTCCTCGCTGATCGATTACCGATTCAAGCATCACTTCAAGGCTGGCCGCGGAACCCACGGCAAGGGCCAGAAGCTGCACGGTGCGCGCGGTGATGAGCTCGTGCTCAAGGTTCCGCTCGGTACGATCGTGCGTGATGCGGAAACCGGTGACGTCCTCGGCGACTTGACCGTCCCGATGCAGCGTATCGTGGTCGCCCAGGGTGGTCACGGGGGGCGCGGCAACATCCACTTCGTGACGCCGACACGACGAGCGCCTGCGTTCGCTGAACTCGGCGAGCCCGGATACGAGCGCTGGATCGAACTCGAGATGAAGCTCCTGGCCGACGCGGCGCTCGTAGGAATGCCGAGTGTCGGCAAGAGCTCGCTCATCGCGCGTATGAGTGCTGCTCGTCCGAAGATCGCCGACTACCCGTTCACCACGCTGGTTCCCAACCTTGGCGTCGTGAAGGCGGGCGAGCGATCGTTCGTCGCCGCCGACGTACCCGGACTGATCGAGGGTGCGAGCGAGGGAAAGGGGCTGGGGCACGCGTTCTTGCGGCACATCGAGCGCACGGCGCTCATTATTCATGTCGTCGACCTGACCGGCAGCTATGAGAGCCGCGATCCGCTCGAGGACTACGCGATCATCAATCGCGAACTCGAGCTGCACGCTGAGGACTTGGCTTCGCGACCGCGCGTGGTCGTCGGCAACAAGGCCGACGTCGCCGGCACCGAGGAAGCATCTGCGCGCATGCGCGCGGCTGCGGAGGCGGACGGGGCGCGCTACTTCGAGGTGTCTGCACTGACCGGGAAAGGCCTCGACTCTCTGATACTCGCTGTGGGAGAGCTCGTCCACGAGCTGCGCAGCTCCGCTGTTCGTGACTTCAGCGCCGACAGCCACAAGGTGTGGACGCACGGTCGCGACAAGAGCAAAGAGTTCTCGGTTCGCAACATGGGTGGCGGCGTCTTCCAAGTCGAGGGGCGCTCCATCGAGCGCATGGTCATCATGACCGAGTGGAACAACGAGGAAGCCATCGCGTTCCTGCAGAAACGGCTGGTCAAGGCGGGGGTCGAGAAGGCCCTCGAAGAGGCAGGTGCCGTTGACGGCGACGAGATCCGCATCGTCGGCCGCAGCTTCGATTTCGAGAGTGCCCTCAAGCGGGACCCCGAGATCGGGTTCATCGAAGATGAGTGGGATGACGACGATTATGACCAGTCCGGAGGCGAAGGCTGATGGCTGCGCGCCGAATCGTGATCAAAGTGGGCTCCTCGACACTGGCCAGTGAGTCCGGTGGCGTCGATCGCGAATACGTCGGCGCACTCGTTGACCAGGTGAGGGAGCTCGCTGGAGGTGGCGCGCAGGTTGTGATCGTCACCTCTGGCGCCATAGCTGCGGGCGTCGAGCGACTCGGTCTGGCGCAGCGACCCTCCGACATGCCGGGACTGCAGGCCGCGGCCTCAGTTGGGCAGGTTGCGCTGCTTGAGGTCTATTCGGACAGCCTCTCCGAGGCGGGACTCATCGCCGGCCAGGTGCTGCTCACGCGACACGATACCGGCCATCGCGAGTCCTTCCTGCATGCGCGCGACACCTTCGAACGGCTTCTGGATCTGGGCGCCGTTCCCGTGGTCAACGAGAACGACACGGTTGCGGTCGATGAGATTCGCTTTGGCGACAACGACACGCTTGCCGCGTTGGTGGCGACCATGGTGCATGCAGACCTGGTTGTGCTGCTCTCCGACATCGAGGGTCTCTACGACGCCGACCCCAGGGTCTCGACCGAGGCAAAGCTCCTCTCGCAGGTCGATGTGCTCACCGATGATCTCGTTGCAGCGGCCGGCGGCGCCGGAACGGACGTCGGCAGCGGGGGAATGGCCACCAAGATCGACGCCGCCAAGATGCTGATGAAGGCCGGGATTCCCATGGTCATCTGCGATGGCAGACGGGCGGGTGTCGTTGTTGACGCTGTCGCCGGTAAGCAGGTGGGCACGGTCTTCGATGGCGGCGAGGGCTCGATCGGGGCACGAAAGCTGTGGATCGCCTTGGGTAGCAAACCCGCCGGTGAGATCGTGATTGACGATGGTGCTCGCCAGGCGATTCGTACCAAGAACACGTCGTTGCTCCCAGCGGGAGTAGTTGCGGTATCTGGACGGTTCGCGGCCGGGGACCCGATAGCTGTTTGCGATGTAAGCGGCGCCGTCGTCGCCCGAGGGCTGTCTGAGATGTCCTCGGAAGACTTGGATCGCGTCAAAGGGCTGAAGAGCGGTCAGGCCGTTGAGGTGCTGCCGCACTTAGCGGGCAAGCCGGTGGTTCATCGGGACCACATGGTGGTTCTCTAGTCGCCGTTCGGCACGCAGTGCGCTGCCGCAGCGGGCGGGTGAGATAGTATTGACGTGCGCAAAGTGGCACCTTCAATCGGGAGAATCAAGGGAGCGCGACATGTCAGAGGTACGTCGACTTGCCGAGGACGCACGGGACGCTGCGACAGCGCTGGCGATCACGTCCACCGAACAGCGGAACAGGGCCTTGCTTGTGATGTCACACGCTCTTGTGACGAAGCAGGAGGAGATCATTGCCGCGAATGAGGTCGACATGTCGGCGGCTCGCGAGAAGGGTGTGGCTGCGGGGCTGCTCGATCGGCTCGAGCTGACGCCGGCCCGCCTCAAGGCGATGTCAGAGGCGCTCAAGGCCGTATCGATCCTCTCCGACCCCATCGGCGAGGTGCTCGAAGGTTACACGTTGCCCAACGGTATCGAGCTGACGAAGGTGCGCGTGCCTCTCGGCGTGGTTGCGATGATCTATGAGGCGCGACCGAATGTCACTGCCGACGCGGCAGGTCTGTGCGTCAAGACGGGCAACGCCGTCATCTTGCGCGGCGGCTCCATGGCACACCAGAGCAATCTCACCCTCGCGTCGGTACTCGCACAGGCCGCCGAGAGCGCGGGTCTGCCTCGGGCAGCCATCCAGTGCATCCAGACGACGGATCATGCGGCCGCCGAAGAGCTGATGGGCCTGCACGGCCTCGTCGACGTTCTCATTCCGCGTGGCGGCGAGGGGCTTATCCGTAGCTGCGTTGAGAATTCGAAGGTACCGGTGATCGAGACGGGCACCGGCAACTGTCACATATACGTCCACGAGGCTGCCGATGCGGAGAAGGCGCGGCGCATCGTCGTCAACGCGAAGTGCCAGCGGCCCAGCGTCTGCAACGCAGCCGAGTCGCTGCTCATCGACGATGCCATCTACGAGCGGGTTCTGCCCACTATCCTCAAGGAACTTGAGGACAACGGCGTCACGATGTTCGCTGATGAGAAGACACGGGGACTCGGTGCCGTACACCGTATCGAGCCGGCGTCTGAGGCTGACTGGGGCACTGAATACCACGACCTACGGATGTCGGTGAAGGTCGTCTCGGGGCTCGACGAGGCGATTCGTCACATCAACAAGTACGGCACCAAGCACTCTGAGGCGATCATCACGGAAGACTACTCGGCGTCCCGTCGGTTCCTGCACGAAGTCGACGCCTCCTCGGTGTACGTCAACGCCTCGACGCGATTCACCGACGGCGGCGAGTTCGGCCTCGGCGCGGAGATCGGCATCTCCACACAGAAGCTGCATGCGCGCGGTCCCATGGGTCTCGATGCGCTCACGTCCACCAAGTACCTGCTGATGGGGAACGGGCAGATCCGAGAGTGAGAACCGGCGCGCGCCTCGGCATCATGGGCGGGACCTTCGATCCCATCCACTTCGGTCACCTCGTCACTGCAGAGGAGGCCTTGGTTCAGTTCAATCTGGACCGAGTTCTCTTCATGCCGACGGGGCTCCCGGCTTTCAAGGACCGCGCGGACGTGACGCCGGCGGAGGACCGCTACTTGATGACTGTGCTCGCGACGGCGTCCAATCCCGACTTCGATGTCAGCCGACTCGAGGTCGACCGACCTGGCCTTACCTACACGGTGGACACGCTTCGCTCGTTACGCGAGGCGAATCCGCCGTCGACTGAGATGTTCTTCATCACAGGTGCGGATGCGGTATGGGACATCGTGGGATGGCGCGACGCCGAGACGATCGCAGACCTCGCAACGTTCATCGGCGTTACCCGGCCCGGTTACGACCTCGAGGCAGCTCGGCGGGCGCACGAAGACGCTGAGACCCACTTCAGAATCGAGTACATCGAGGTGCCCGCGCTCGCCATCTCGTCGACTGACATTCGCCGGCGGGTTGGAACGCGCCGCCCGATCCGCTACCTGACACCCGAATCGGTGGTCGCGTACATCGACAAGCATGGTCTGTATCGGGTGGCTGGCTCGTGAGCGTTGCGTCCTCATACACGCAGGCAGGAGAGCTCCTGCGTGCCCGGTTGTCAGCGGCATCGTTCGCGCACAGCGAGCGGGTGGCTGATACGGCTCGGGGTCTGGCGCGCGCCTATGGCGCCGAGGAGGATGACGCTGCACTCGCAGGTCTCTTGCACGACTGGGATCGTGAGCTAAGCGACGACGAGTTGCGTGCCGCGGCGCGGGCGGCGGGAATCGAGTCCGTGGATACCCACTCGGTCGCCCCGCGTCTGCTCCACGCACAGACCGCTGCGGCGGACATTGCATCTTCGCTCCCGTGGGTATCGGAAGCCGTACTCGATGCGGTGGCCAAGCACACGGTTGGCGCACCCGTGATGTCGGACCTCGACATGATCGTGTTCGTCGCAGATATGATCGAGCCGAAGCGATCATTCGAGGGAGTGGACCGGCTCCGCGGCCTGATCGGAGTGTCGCAACTGGGCGAGCTTTTCGCCGCCGCGTATCAGCAGTCGCTCGCACATCTTGTCTCATCGCGGCGCCACATTCATCCCGATACCGTTGCCGTCTGGAACGCGCTCGTTGCGAAGGGCGGCGCGTCATGACGGAGTCTCCGAAGCGTTCGAAGCAGACTCCGGAGTCTCGCATCCCCGAGGGCTATCGCTCTTCTCGGCGGGCGTCTCGCTCGTTGAAGCAGGCCAAGCGTGCCGAGCGTGCCGATCGAGTCGCCAACTGGTGGCACCGGTTGTTCGACGTCGCGCGCAGGCTCGGCTATGTGTTGGCCGTCGGGGTGACCGCGCTCGTCGGCGTCGCACTCGTTCTCTTGCTCGTCGTCACGGCGGTCAACGGGATCGCTCGCTGGAGCGGCCTTCGGTCATCGGGATCCGGCAAGAACCCCGCGGATGCGACCTCCAACAAGCCCGACGAGAACCTGCTCATCATCGGGGATGACGGCGGCAAGGCGGCCGGCTTCCTCGCGATGCGTATCGATCCGACTGCGAAGCAGATCCTGGGAATCGCCATACCCGAGGGAGCGTTCATCGAGGTCCCGGGCCAGGGATTCGAGCGTATCGGCGAGAGCTATCCGGCGGGCGCCGAGGTGTCGCTAACAGCCATCTCGAACTATCTGACGGTACCCTTCAAGCGCTACGTGGTGGTTCCGGGCAGTGCATACCGGGCTATCGTCAAGAATCGACAGGTCGCTGACCTGGCGAGCCAGATCACCTCGACGAGCCTGACTCCGGAAGAGCGCGTCGACCTGACGGCGGCTATCGCGGAAGTGCCTGCCAAGAGCATCGCCTTCGTACCGCTGCCGGTGAAGCCCATCAAGCTCGGCACTCAGACCTACTACGAGCCGCAGCGTCAGGAGGTCGCGGATCTGTTGCAGGCCTGGTGGGGCGTGGATCCTGCGGCGACGTCGGACGTCACCCGCGTAATCGTGTACAACGGGGCCGGGTCACCCGGGGTAGCCGGCGACGCGGCCCAGATGCTCATCCGGGGCGGTTTCCGCGTGGTGGACACCAAGAATGCCGACAACTTCAAGTACAAGACCACAACAGTGGTCGTTCAGCGCGGGCCCATCGAGAAGGGCCAGCAGGTCGTGGAGGTGTTGGGCGCCGGGGTGGTCAAAGAACGGCGGACCGACGAGAACATCTCCGACATCATCGTTGTCATCGGCAAGGATTTCAGTCCAACCAAGAAGTGAGTGTGAGAGGAAGCGCGTGAAGTCATCCAAGGAGTGGGCGATACTCGCGGCGAAGGCCGCCGCTGAGAAGAAGGCCGAGAACGTCATGGCGATCGAGGTGGCCGAGCTGCTCGTCGTCACCGATTACTTCGTCATTGCCACCGGTCGTACCAACATCCAGGTACGGGCCATCGCCGATCAGGTCGAGGAGACGCTGCTCGAGTCGGAGCGCATCAAGCCTATTGGCCGCGAAGGCGCTGACGAGGGCAAATGGATATTGCTCGACTACGGCGACATCGTCGTCCACGTGTTCCAGCCGGCAGAGCGCAACTTCTACCGGCTTGAGAAGCTGTGGGGAGACGCGCCGAGGGTTGAGCTGGCGCCCGAGATCGTCAACGAGGTCGCAGATGTCGAGCTTGATGAAACACAGGTCGAGTCCTAGCCCATGCGTGAACTCATCGAGCGGTATGGAGCCCAGGCGGCACTACTGTTCGTCGCCGGGATATGGGGCTGGGCATTCGTCGTCGTTGCCGATGCCATCGCGAGCTATCCCATGTTCGCCTTCCTCGGCTGGCGTTTCGCCGTAGCTGCGGCTGCGTTCGTGCTGTTCTACCCGCGCGTACTCAAGCGTCTGACCGCAGCGAATCTCCGAACGGGTCTCATCGCCGGCTCCCTGCTTGCGGGCGGCTACATATTCCAGACATGGGGCCTGGATGGAGCGTCTGGAACCACGCCGGCTCGCGCTGCATTCATCACCGGGCTGTACGTCGTGATCACACCGTTGTTCCAGGCTGTGCTCCTTCGGAAACGGCCAAGGAAGTCGACGATTCTCGGAGGCGCCGTGGCGCTTGCCGGTCTTTGGGTGCTGTCGGGAATCGGTGGTGCTGAGAGCGGATGGGTGTTCGGGGACACGCTCGTCGTCATCTGCGCCGTCATCTACGCACTGCATCTGATCGTGCTCGGTTCGACGGGGGAGCAGCACGACGTGAGTGCGCTCACGCTGGTCCAGCTCGTGACCGTCGCGGTGATCTGCGGCGCGATCTCGCTTGTCCGGGAGTCTGCGCCTCTGCCAACGGACACATCGATCGTGTGGGCGATCATCATCACCGGTGTGTTCGCATCTGCGCTGGCGTTCGTGGTGCAGACGTGGGCGCAGCGACTCCTCCCGCCATCTCGCGTGGCGCTGATTCTCGTGACCGAGACGGCGTTCGGGGGACTCTTCGGCTGGAGCGCCGCAGGCGTGTGGCCTCTCCGAGAGATGATCGGTGCGGCAACGATGTTCACGGGACTCGTGCTGTCAGAGGTGCTGGCGGTGCGTGCCGATGGCAAGGCGGCCATGGTCTTCGAGCAGGCCGTGGAGGGCATGCCGGTTCCTGTTCTGCGCTCCGATTCGTCGCCGGACTGAGCGCCACCACCTGAGCGTATCCGGACGCCTCTCAGCAGGGGTTGACCGACCCCAAGCCGCTGGTATACTAGCGCTCGCGCCTCGTGAGAGGCCACCCAGATGTGGGGCCTTAGCTCAGCTGGGAGAGCGTCTGGCTGGCAGCCAGAAGGTCAGGGGTTCGATCCCCCTAGGCTCCACCATTAGAACTCTCCGTGCAGGTCGGGCAGATGCCCGGCCTGACGTGTTTCTCGGGCGAAGGTTGTCGCGTGGTTTGGGAACGCCGCGTTGCTCGGCTAGAATCGCCTGTACGCACAGCAAGTCCCCGGCGAGCCCGATGGAGGCCACCGCGTGAGTGAGTTCGTCTACGACCCGCATCGCATCGAAGAGCACTGGCAGTCGGAGTGGGAGCGCGAGGGGCTTTACCACGCCCGCGAAGACACAGGGAAGCCAAAGAAGTACGTGCTCGAGATGTTCCCGTATCCTTCGGGCGATATCCACATGGGCCACGTCCGCAACTACACCATCGGCGACGTGATTGCGCGTCAGGCCTCGATGGCTGGGTTCGAGGTCTTGCATCCCATCGGGTGGGACGCCTTCGGTCTGCCTGCCGAGAACGCCGCCATCAAGAGCGACTCGCATCCGGCGACGTGGACGTACGCCAATATCGAGAAGCAGATGGCGTCGTTCAAGCGGATGGGATTCAGCTACGACTGGGACCGCACCGTCAAGAGCTGCGACGTCGACTACTACCGTTGGGGCCAGTGGATCTTCCTGAAGATGTGGGAGCGCGGCCTCGTCGAGCGCAAGAGCTCGCCGGTCAACTGGTGTCCGGACTGTGCCACCGTGCTTGCGAACGAACAGGTGGTCGGGGACGGCGTGTGCTGGCGCTGCAAGAACGCGGTCGTGAAGCGCGAGCTCGAACAGTGGTACTTCAAGATCACCGACTACGCCCAGCAGCTGCTCGACGATCTCGATGACCTCCCTGGCTGGCCCGAGCGGGTCAAGACCATGCAGGCGAACTGGATTGGACGCAGCGAGGGCGCGGAGGTCGACTTCGCCTTGTGCGACCCGCTCGGCGTCCCCACTGACGAGCGCATCACCGTGTTCACCACACGTCCGGACACGCTGTTCGGCTGCACCTTCTTCCTGCTGGCGCCCGAGCACCCGCTCGTCGAGGAACTCATCGCAGGCGAGCCAGACGCGACCGCTGAGGCGGTTCGCTCGGTGGTCGCTGCCGCGGCGAGGGAGACGGCCGTCGAACGTCAGCTTGGCGAGCGCACGAAGCACGGGGCCTTTACCGGCCGATACGTGGAGAACCCGGTCAACGGCCAGCGAGTCCCGATCTGGGTAGCCGACTACGTGCTCATGGACTACGGCACCGGCGCCGTGATGGCGGTACCCTCTGGCGACGAGCGCGACTTCGAGTTCGCTCGCCAGTATGGGCTGCCGATCATCCCTGTCATCGTGCGAGAGGATCAGGTCGACAGCTACTCGGTCGATGTTCTCGGCGAGGTTCCGCAGGAAGTCGACTGGGATGAGGCGTACGGCGGCGCCGGCGTCATGGTCAACTCGGGCGAGTTCTCAGGCATGGCCGGAGGCAAGGCGAGCGAGGGCATGCACGCGGTGACCGCCTGGCTTGCCGAGCGCGGCCACGGGCGTGAGTCCATCAACTTCCGCCTGCGTGACTGGCTCATCAGCCGTCAGCGTTACTGGGGCAACCCGATCCCGGCAGTGCACTGCCCTGCATGCGGACTGGTTCCCGTGCCGATCGAGGAGCTTCCGGTCGTCTTGCCGATGGACATTGACATCACCAAGGGCGAGACGCTCGCCGATCACCCCGAGTTCTACGAGACGACGTGCCCCACGTGCGGCGGAGCGGCGAAGCGTGAGACCGATACGATGGACACGTTCACGTGCTCCAGTTGGTACTACCTGCGCTACACCGATGCGAAGAACGACAGCCTTCCGTTCTCGGCTGAGAATGCGAACCACTGGATGGCGGCCGATCAGTACATCGGCGGCATCGAGCACGCGATCCTGCACCTCCTGTACTCACGATTCTTCACCAAGGTTCTCGCAGACATGGGCATGCTCACCGCGCGCGAGCCGTTCACCAATCTGCTGACGCAGGGAATGGTCAAGCTTGACGGCTCCACCATGAGCAAGAGCAAGGGCAACGTTGTCGCCCCGGAGGACATGATCGCGAAGTACGGCTGCGACACGCTGCGCGCCTACATCCTGTTCATGGCGCCACCCGACAAGGACCTCGAGTGGTCCTTCGAGGGGCTCGACGGCATGTTCCGCTTCCTCGCGCGCGTCTGGCGATTCGTCGACGAGTCCGCACAAGAGGCGGCTGGCGGGTGCGGTGTCG
>JAAXWY010000024.1 GCA_013334745.1 Coriobacteriia bacterium | reverse complement strand
CGTGGGTGGGCACGGGTGCAGCCGCGTACGGCGGCACCAGCGGCGCGACCGCGGCCGTTGGCGGGACCGCCGCGGGGGGCACGCTCGGCGGTACGGGCGCGAACGGCTCGGGAGCCTGGGAGTTGTTGATTCCGTCGTCGGTCATCGTTCACCTCGAAGCAAGTCGGAGCACAGAATCGAGCGGCTCATGCGATCGCCGCAACGAGAACATACCGCCGAGCGGGCCCGCGGTGGCGGCATTTCACGGAATGAACATAGCGACCCGCGCCTGCGAGGCTACAGGGCGAGCGTGCCCAGCGAGCCGAGAACGACGCCTGCACCGAGGCCGGCGGCGATGACGGCGAGCACGCACAGCGTGAGAGCGAGCGAAGCGATCGGCGAAGCGGCGGCCGCAGGCTGCTCGGCGGGTTCACCGAAGAACATCGCACGCACGATGCGCAGATAGTAGCCGGCCGACACGACGCTCATCACCACGGCGATGATGACTGCGACGATACTCGCGGTCGAACCCCCGGCGAGAGCGGCGGTGAACAGGTTCAGCTTGCCGAAGAAGCCCACGAGCGGCGGGATGCCGATCAGCGAGAACAGCAGCACGACCACTGCCCAGGCTGTGGCGGGACGATGCTTCGCAAGCCCGTCGAAGTCCGCCAGCCCCGGCCCGACCTCGGCCGCCACCAGCATGACGCCGAGCGACGGAGCGGCGTATGCCAGCGCGTAGAACACCGCCGAGGAGAACCCGGCAGCCGCGAGCGTCGAAGCACCGAGCAGTAGGTAGCCGGTGTGCGCGACGCCCGAGTACGCCATGAGGCGCCGGACATCGCCCTGTGTCAGCGCGCCGAGGTTACCCAGCAGCATCGAGACCACCGACACGACCAGTACGACGGTACCGACGCTCGCAATACCCGGGGCGATTGCAGCGAGCAGCCGCACGAGTGCGACCGCACCAGCGACCTTGGGGACAGTGGAGACGAACGCGACAGCCCATGCATCGGCACCCTCGTAGGCATCGGGCGCCCAGAAGTGAAACGGCGCGGCAGAGAGCTTCGAGAACATACCGACCGCCGCAAGCAGGACCGCGAGCAGTCCGAGCGAGCCGGCGCCGCTGAGGTCGAGTCCGGCGTAGCGGGTAGTGCCGCTCAGGCCGTATACGAAGGAGAAGCCGTAGAACATCACCAGTGAGGTGAGCATCGACAACAGGAAGTACTTGAGTGCGCCTTCGAGGCTGCGGATGTTGGCTCGGCGATAGCCCATCAGCACATACGCCGGAATCGTCGCAAGCTCCACGGCCATGACCAGCGTCATCAGTTCGCGTGCCTCGGACATGAGCATCGCACCCAGCGCCGCAAACATCGCAAGCGAGACCGCTTCACGGATGCGACCCTCGCCACGCTCCGCAGTCCACAGCAGCCACGCGGTCGTCAGGAACGCGACCGCGATGCGGGCGGCACGCGCCGACCCGTCGAACGCGAGCAGGTCGCCGAACGGGCCCTGACCCCCCACACCCTGCAGCGCAACCAGCACGCCCGCGGCAAGCGACAGCGCCGCGCCGATCCATGCGGCACCGCGATCCTTGCCGGGAAGCAGCTCGGCGAAGAGCGCCCACAGCGCGCCGGCGAGGAGCAGAAGTTCGGGGATGATGAGGGCGTATCCGGTCACCTAGATCCCCACAGCCTTCCCGAGAACGCGAACCGCAGGGTCGACGTAGCCGAGCAACAGGCTCCAGTTCACACCCACCGCAACGGTGAGCAGCACGAGCGGCGCGATGACGACGATGTCGCGCAGTGAGGCGTCCGGGAGGTCGGCAATCGCGTACGACGGCTGGCCGAGTACCACGCGCTGCAGCATCCACAGCATGTACGCAGCACCGAACAACACGCCCAGCGAAGAAGCCGCGACGGCCCACTGCATCGGCGTGCCGGCCCAGGCCTGCCACGCACCGAGCAGCGAGAGGAACTCGCCGACGAAGCCGGACAGCGCAGGCAGGCCCATCGACGCGAACGACGCGAACGCCATGAGCCCTGCGATGACGGGCATCTGACCGGCGAGTCCGGAGAGCTTGGAGATCTCACGCGTGTGCGCACGGTCGTAGACCATGCCCACCATGAAGAACAGCATGCCGGTGGTCAGACCGTGGCTGAAGTTGACCGCGACCGCGCCGTCGAGACCCGCGGCGGTACCAGCCGCGATACCGAGCATCGCGAAGCCCATGTGCGAGACAGACGAGTACGCCACCAGTTTCTTGAGGTCGGTCTGCGCGAACGCGACCGCGGCGCCGTACACGATAGCGATCGCAGCGAGGATCCCAATCGCGCCGCGCCACTGCAGGTAGGCCTGCGGCAGGATCGGCAGCGAGACGCGCATGAAGCCGTAGGTTCCCATCTTCAGCAGCACGCCGGCGAGCAGCACCGACGCCGCGGTCGGCGCCTCGACGTGAGCATCGGGAAGCCAGGTGTGCAACGGCCACATCGGCACCTTGACCGCGAAGCCGAGGAAGAACGCCAGGAACAACCACCACTGCAGACCCGCCGGTACGAGCGCCGGGGCGTTGGCCTGCAGCCAGACGATGTCGAACGAGTTCGTCTTGAGGTACAGGGCGATGATCCCCACCAGCATGAACACCGAGCCGAGCAGCGTGTAGAGGAAGAACTTCATCGCCGCGTACTGACGACGCTCGCCGCCCCACTGCGCGATGAGGAAGTACATCGGCACGAGCACGAGCTCCCAGAACACGTAGAACAAGATGAAGTCCATCGCGAGAAAGACACCGTTCATGCCCACCTGCAACAGCATCAGCATGGCGAAGTAGAACGCCGGCTTGTTCTCGAGCTTCCAGCTCGCGATCACCGCGAGCAGGGTGAGCAGCGCCGACAGGAACAGCATCGGCAGCGACAGTCCGTCGAGTGCGAGGTGGTAGTTGATGTTGGCCATCGGCACCCATGCGAACTTCTCGACGAACTGCAGACCGCCGTCACGCGAGAACTGCGTGATGACCCAGCCGACAAGCGCGAGGTCCACCGCGGCGATGATCCCGGCTATCCAGCGGGGCCACGTCGGCTGGCTCTTGGGCACCACCGCACACAGGATGGCGCCGACGAGCGGCAGGAACACGATGAGGGTCAGCACGCGTCAGGCCCCTTTCAACACGAGATACAGCATGAACAGCACGACAGCTGCGAGGATGAGTCGCTGATAGGTTTGCAGACGCCCGGTCTGAATCGAGCGGAGAGCGGAACCTGTGTTGCGCGAGAACGACGCGAGTCCGTTGACGATGCCATCGATGGCGACTCGGTCGAAGCCCCAGGACCCCTCGGCGAGTCGAACCCACGCTGCGGCGGCGCCGTTGACGACGCCGTCGATCGCCGAGCGATCGATGCCCCAGAGCAGGTCACCGAGGCGCATGAACGGCTTGATGAAGATCGCGTCGTACGCGATGTCGAAGTAGAGCTTGAGGCTGAGCGCCGAATAGACACGGCCCATGCGCTCCTTGTATACGCGCGTGTTGACCACCGTCGAACGTCGACCGTAGACCCACCACGCGCTCGAGATTCCCGCGGCGGCAACGCCGCTGGACATGAGGATCAACTCGATGGATGGCCACTCGATCTCCTCGCCGAGGAATGCGGCGAACTGAATGCTCCCGAAGCCGACCACGCACGTGATGAGGGCAAGCAGCACCATCGGGAACAGCATCGTCTTGTGACCGTCGTGCAGATGCTCGATCTGCTCGGGGCCCTCGAAGACGCGGAAGTACAGGCGGGTCATGTAGAACGCGGTGAGCAGCGATACCGTGAGGACCGCGACGACCGCCCAGACAAGGTGCTCGTGAAGCAGCGACGCGATGATCTCGTCTTTGCTGAAGAATCCCGAGAACGGGATGACCCCGGCCAAGGCAAGTGAGCCCACGAGGAACGTCGCCCACGTGATCGGCATGTGCTTGCGCAGTCCGCCCATCTCACGCATGTCCTGCGTCTTGGCGGAGTGAATGATCACGCCTGCCCCGAGGAACAGCAGCGACTTGAAGAACGCGTGCGTCACGAGGTGGAACATCGTTGCAACGACACTCGCGCTGCCGATCGCCATGAACATGAGCCCTAGCTGCGAGATCGTTGAGTACGCGAGAACCTTCTTCACGTCGTGTTGGACCGCCGCCAACAACCCGCCGACGATTCCGGTCACTGCTCCGATCACGAGTACCGCGGACAGCACGGCCGGAGCCGCCTCGAGCACCGGCAGCATCCGGGTGAGCAGGTAGACGCCGGCGGCGACCATCGTCGCGGCGTGGATCAACGCGGATGCGGGCGTGGGGCCCGCCATGGCATCAGGCAGCCACACGTGCAGTGGCACCTGCGCCGACTTACCCATGGCCCCGATGACGAGGCCGATGGCTGCGGCGGTCGCGACGCCCGGGCCCCAGGTTTCGACCGAGGCGAACACGTCGGTCAACTCCCACGTCCCGATCGCGTTATAGATGACCACAAGCGCGAAGAGCAGGCCGAGGTCGCCTACACGAGTCGTAAGGAACGCCTTCTGCGAGGCCTTGCGAGGGGCCTCGAGTTCGTACCAGAAGCCGATGAGGAGGTAGGAGCACAGGCCCATGATCTCCCACGTGGCGAACAGGAGCAGCAGGTTATCGGCGAGCACGAGAGCGAGCATCGCGGCGGTGAACAGTGAGAGCACCGCGAAGTACCAGCCGCGTCGCGCGTCGTTGTGCATGTAGCCGAGCGAGTACACCTGCACACAGCTCGCAACCACGGTCACAACCACGAGCAGGATCGCCGCGATCGAGTCGAGCTGGACGCCGAGTTCGAACGGCCGCCCCCCAACCTCCGCGAGGACCCACGAGTAGTTCCAGACCGCTGACAGCGACTCCTCGCCACCGGGCCATACCTCCGCGAACGCAGCGAGCGAGAGCACCGTCGAGCCGACGATTCCGGCAACGGGCAGCCAGAGCATCTTGTTGCGCAGCTCACGCGGCAGCGCCACGAGGGCGAGAAACGCCAACGCGGGAAGGGCAGGTATGGCGATGAGCCAGTTCATCCCTATCCCTTCAGCTCGTTCATGCTCGTGACCTCACTGGACTTGAGCGAACGGTAGATCGCGATGACGAGGCCGAGTCCGAGTCCGACCTCCGCGGCCGAGACGACCATGGTGAACACGGCGAAGAACACGCCGTCCATGGTCATCGGCGTGACGAAGCGAGCGAATGCGACGAGATTGATGTTGACCGCCATGGCCATCAACTCAAGTGAGAGCAGCAACTGCACGGTCGCTTTCTTTGAGAGTGCGCCGTACAGGCCGATTGAGAACAGCACCGCGGCGAGCATGAGGAACGGTTCGATTCCGAAACGCATCACTCGTCGCCCCCGTCCTTGGTCCACCAGACCGCGCCGACGAGCGCCACGGTGAGGATGAGCGAGGCGATCTCGAAGGGCAGTGCCCACCCGTCTGCGGCGAACAGCAGTCGCCCGAACGTGGCGATGTCGGAAGTCCATGCCACCGCCGACTGCGTCGCTACCGGGTGGTAGTCACGCAAGGCAACGAACATGACCGCGCAAAACCCGACTGCGACGATCGCCGCGATCGGTGAGAAGTCGCGCGGACGAACCGCGTCCTCGGGGCGCCTGAGCGTGATCATGATCGAGAAGACCATCAGGACCGCCACGGCGACCGCATACACGAGGATCTGGACCAGCGCGACGTAGTCTGCCCGCAGGAGGAAGAACAGACCGGCCACGGCGATCGAGGCCTCGAGGACCCAAAACGCGCTGTGGACGATGTTCTTGGCGACGATCATCCCGATCGCACCGCCCACGCACATGGCAGCGAGTACGAGGAAAGCCGCGCCGTTGACGGTATCAGGCATCAGCGCATCCTTCCTCGGCGGTGGCGGGCGCGGGGTTCACAGTGTCGGCAGCGGCTTCGGCGGCGGCGCTCGCAGCGGCCGATGCGGGTTCGGCCGCAGGGGCCACAGGCGCGCGCTTCTTGGCGACCGCGACGGGTGTATCGGCGAGCAGCTCGATCGCGAGCGTCGAGGGGTCGATGCGGGCAAGCTCGTAGTCGTGGCTCATCTCGATGGCGTCGAAGGTGCACGCCTCGACGCACAGGCCGCACATCATGCACGCGCCCACCTCGTAGTGCCAGTGGTCGATGTGCTTGCTGCGGTCTTCGCCGGTGGTGATCTCGATCTTGATGATGAAGTCGGGACACGCCTTCTCACACGCCATGCAGCCCGTGCACTTGTGCGCACCCGCCTCGTCGAGCTTCATCGCAAGCGCCCAGCGCGAACGCTCGGGCAGCTCGACTCGCTCGTGCGGGTACTGCACGGTGATGTTGGGTCGCATGAAGTTGCGGAAGGCGATGCGCATGCTCTTGAGTACGCCGGTGCCCCAGATTCTCATTGGCCACCACCAAGCGTGGCGAGGATCTTGAGGGCGGCGCCGGTCACCATGACCCACGCGAGCGACGCCGGGAGCAGAACCTTCCAGCCGGTCGCGAGGAACTGGTCGACCCGTAGACGAGGCAACGTGCCTCGGATGGCGAACACGAGGAAGATCACCAAGTAAGTCTTGATGATGAAGACCACGGGCGCGATGGGCTGGATGAGGTCGGCGGGAACCCACGGGATGTTCCAGCCACCGAAGAACAGTGTGACGACGAGCGCCGAGAACACGAACACGTTGCTGAACTCCGAGAGGAACAGCAGGCCGAACTTCATCGCCGAGTACTCCGTAGCGAACCCGGCAACCAGCTCGGATTCGGCCTCGGCCAGGTCGAACGGCGTTTGGCCGGCCTCGATGAGACCGGCGATGAAGAACAGCACCAGCGCGGGGACGTTCCACGCGAACCACTTGGGGATGAAGCCGAAGGCGAGCCCGGACTGTGCGTTGACGATGTCGCCCAGGCTCATCGAGTTGGCCATCATGACCACCGGCAGCGCGGCGAGGAGCATCGGGACCTCGTAAGTGACCTGAGAACCGACGCTGCGCATCGCACCGATAAGCGACCACTTGTTGTTCGACGACCAGCCGGCAGCAAGAATGCCCAGCGGGATGATCGACATGACCGCGAAGATGAACAGCAGCCCGTAGGGCAGGTCGAGGATGACCCACGTCCGCGAGAACGGCAGCACCGCGTACGACATCAGTGAGGGCACGAACACGATCGCCGGCGCGAGGAAGAACAGCAGTTTGTCGACGGCTCGCGGCGTCGGATCCTCTTTCGTGAGGAGCTTGAGCACGTCAAAGACGGTCTGCAGAAGGCCATGCGGCCCGTTGTCCATCGGCCCCATGCGGATGTGCAGCTTCGCCAGCACCTTGCGCAGCATGTAGATAAGCACGACGCCGTTGAGCAGCATCAGCCCGATGGCCGCAAGGAAGCGCAGTACGCCGACAAGCCACGGGTTCATCGGTCCACCTCGCCCAGGATCAGGTCGAGGCTACCCATGAGCACGACGGAGTCGGCGAGAAGCACGCCCGGCAGGAACGCCTCGCCCGCCTGCAGCGCGTAGAGCGCGGGCGGGCGGTAGCGCATCCGGTACGGGGTGTCGGTGCCGTCGGTGACGAGATGCACGCCGAGTTCGCCGCGCGGAGACTCCACGGCTGCATACGCCTCGGCGGCTTTGGGACGCAAGACGCGCGCGACCTTGGCGGTGTGCTCGCCTTCAGGCATCCCGTCGAGGCACTGGCGGACGATGGCCGCCGACTGCTTCATCTCCTCGATGCGCACCTGGCAGCGCGCGTAGATGTCGCCGGCCTCGGCGACGGGAACGTCGAACTCGAGTTCGTCGTAGGCGGCGTACGGGCGATCGCGTCGGATGTCCCACGCGATTCCGGAACCGCGCAGCGCCGGACCGGTCAGCCCGAACGCAAGCGCGGCCTCTCGGTCGATGACGCCTACGCCCTTGGTCCTCATCTGGAAGATCTCGTTGTCCATGAGGATCTCTTCGTTCTCGACGACGTGGATCGCGAAGTCATCGAGGAACCTGCGGATCTTGGCCTCGGCGGTGGTGGTGATGTCGGCAACGACCCCGCCCGGGCGCACGTAGTTGAACATCATTCGCTGGCCGGTGATGTCCTCGAGGATGTCGAGAAGCGCTTCTCGGTCGCGGAACGTGTACAGGAACTGCCCCATCGCGCCGGCGTCCAGACCCATCGGCCCGTACCAGACGATGTGACTTGCGATTCGGTTCAGTTCGCCGAGCAGGCACCGCAGGTAGTTCGCTCGGCGTGGAACCTCGATCTCGGCCGCTGCCTCGGTCGCGAGCGCGAACGCGAGCTCACCGTGGATGCCCGCCACGTAGTCACCGCGGTCCATGAGCGTGCCGACCGCCGAGTAGCGGCGTGATTCAGCGAGCTTCTCGATGCCGCGGTGCAGATAGCCGATGACCGACTCGCCCGAGACGATCGTCTCGCCGTCGAGTTCGAGGATGAGGCGAAGCACGCCGTGGGTGGACGGGTGCTGCGGGCCCATGTTGAGAATCAGGTTCTCGGAGGACTTCGTGGGAACGCCGCTTGGGATCCGCGGCAGAACCACCACGCACTCGCCGAGCATCCCGGGGTCGTTTGGCGCGGCGATCGAACCCGTGGGTTTGTCGACCGCGGTGACCTCGATGTGCTGAGAGGCCCGGTCGCGGACCTCATCGGCGCCGCGTACCTCGAACGACTTGCGCAGCAGCGGTGCGCACCCATCTGTGGTCAGCAGCCGCTTCGGGTTGGGGTGCCCGGCAAGCGACAGCCCGAACAGCTCGGCGGTCTCGCGCTCGGGCATCAGCGCGCCCGGGAAGAGGTCCCAGATACTCGTGAGCACGCCATCGTAGTCGTGCGCGGCCTTGATGATCAGGTCCTCGTCGCGCGTGAGTGAGCGTACGTGGTAGACGGCGTCGACAGCCTCGCCGGTGTCGATTCCGAACAGGTCGACCAATGCGCGAACCGACACGTCGGAGTCGCGCAGGGCGACGAGCGCGGCCCTAACGTCAGTCGCAGCGACACGACACACGGAGAGAGAACCCTCCGCCGATTCGACCGAAGACTCGATGCCCGCGCGTTCGAGGACGCTCTTAGCGACCGTCGTGTCGAGCTGCTGCAAGCCTACCCTCCGTCTGCGCCTGGATCTTCTTCATGAGCGTGAGGAAGCCGTACTGCACGGACTCGGGCCGAGGCGGGCACCCGGGAATGTACACGTCGACCGGGACTATCTTGTCGACACCCATGATCACGTTGGGGTACTCGCGGAAGGGGCCGCCGGTCGACGCACACGCGCCCATAGCGATGACCCACTTGGGCTCAGGCATCTCGTCGTAGAGGCGTCGGACGACCGGCGCCATCTTGTGGTTGACGGTGCCTGCCACGATCATCACGTCGGCTTGACGCGGACTCGCTCGGAAGAAGACGCCCAAGCGGTCGAAGTCGAACTTGGGGCCCGACGCGTGCATGAGTCCCTCGATGGCGCAGCAGGCGATACCGAACGCCATGTACCACAGCGACTTGCGCCGGGCCATGTCGAAGAGCTGCTCGCTGCGGATGAAGATCGCAGAGTGTTCGCCGGTCAGCTTGTCTATCGCCACGACAACGCCCCCTCTTTCCAGGCGTAAATCAGACCGGCGACAAGGATGGTCACGAACACGACCATCTCGACGAAGACAAACCAGCCACGCATGCCGTAGACAAGCGCCCACGGATAGAGAAACACGGTCTCAATATCGAAGATGACGAACAGGAGCGCGTAGACGTAGTAGCCGGCGTGGAACTTGACCCATGGCGGGCCGATGGACTCAACGCCACACTCGTAGGTCTCGGACTTCTCGGCGGAGGGCTTCTTGGGACTGAGGAGCCATGACGTGGCAAGGGTGACGGCAACGAAAGCCGCACCCAGCATCACGAAGACCGCGATGATTACCCTGTCCAGCGCCAAGCAGCCGACCCTTCCTTCACCCCGCGAGACTCAGGACGCACAACGCGCTGGCGAGGGGTCCGAAGGAGCAGTGCATAACCCGCCCCCGCCCAATCACCAGGCTATTGGTTTTCGGACAATACCATACGACACCAGCGCGTGTGACAAGACAGAAACGCACGCTGCAACATAACTCCGCGTGCGGGTCGGTTGTGTCGGTATACGGCTCGCCCCGGTGCGAAACGGACGGGCGGACGGCGATGCCGGCAGCGGCTCGCATCACAGCACCTCACGAGCTACCGAGCGAGCACTGCGACGATCGACTCGATGGTGGTCTGCATCACGCCGATGAGCGACTGGGGCAGCACGCCGACCACGAGGATGAGCAGCGCCAGCGGCGCCATGGACGCCACCTCGCTGCCGCTGATGTCGGGCATTCCCGCACGCTCCTCGTTCAGTGGCCCGAAGGTCACTCGCCGCAGCATCCACAGCAGGTAGCTCACGGTGAGTACGACTGCAGCCGCGGAGATCATCGCGAGCACCGGATAGACGGGCAGCGTGCCAGCGACGACGAGGAACTCGCCGATGAAGCCGCTCATGCCTGGAAGCCCAAGCGAGGCGAACGAGGCGAACACGAAGCCCCCGGCAAGAATCGGGGTCACCTTCGCGATACCCCCGAACGCGGCCATCTCGCGAGTGTGCGCCCGCGAGTAAACCGCCCCGACCAACAGGAACAGCAACCCGGCGATCAGCCCGTGCGAGAACATCTGCACGGTGGCACCGGTCAAGCCCGCAGTCGTGCCGGCACTGATGCCGAGCATGACGTAGCCCATGTGCGACACGGACGAGTAGGCGACGAGCCGTTTGAGGTCTGTCTGAACGAGCGCCAGCGCCGCTCCGTAGACGATCGATATCACCGCGAGCACGGCAAGTACGGGTGCGATCGCCGTGAACCCGGCCGGGAGCACCCCCGGCCCGAGGCGGATGAAGCCGTAGCTTCCCATTTTGAGCAGCACGCCGGCGAGGAGCACCGAGACCGCAGTGGGCGCCTCGACGTGGGCGTCGGGAAGCCAGGTGTGCAACGGGAAGATCGGCACCTTGACCGCGAGGCCGACTGCAATCGCGATGAAGATGCCGGTCTGAAGTGCGGCCGGCAGGTGCCCGGCGCTCTCGGCGATTCGGATGAGGTCGAACGTCTTGGCGCCAGTCGCCAGATACAAGGCGATGATGCCGGCGAGCATGGCGAGGCTGCCAGCGAGTGTGTAGAGGAAGAACTTCACCGCGGCGTACGCACGGTTGGGGCCGCCCCAGATGCTGATCAGGAAGTACATCGGAATGAGTACGACTTCCCAGAACAGGTAGAACAGGATGAGGTCGAGCGAGACGAACACGCCGCTCAATCCGGCCTCGAGGAGCAGGAGCAGGGTGAAGTACTGGCGCTCCCTATCGTTGATGCCCGCCGATGCGATGACCGCAAGACAGGTGAGAAGCGCGGTGAGGAACAGCAACGGCAGCGACAGACCGTCGACTCCAAGATGGAACGCCGTCCCAAGCCCTGCGATCCACGGCACATCGATCTCGAACTGCATGCCGGCGACGGTCGGATCGAAGTTGGCCCACAGCCAGCCTGCCATCACGAGCACCAGGCCGCTGATCCCGAGCGCATAGCCACGAGCATGGCCCGAGAACGAGCGCGGAATCAGAGAGAGCAGGATGCCGCCCACCAGCGGGACGAGGATCGTCGCTGCCAACACGAGCTGTCCGGTTCCCATCTGAGTCATCATCGGAACAACACCGCCGCAGCCTCGTTGGCGAGCCGGAACGCATACTCGGGGAAGAGGCCGAGCGCCAGCACTCCGGCCACACACACCGCGGAGGCCAGCGTGGCCGATGGGTCGAGCACGAGTGGCTCGGTGTCGCCCTCACGCACGTAGATCACGTAGATGACGCGCATGTAGTAGTACATCGAGATCACGCTGTTTATGACGCCGATGGCTACGAGCCATATCAGGCCCTCGTGCGCTGCGGTCAGGAAGACGTAGAACTTAGCCATGAATCCGCCCAGCAGCGGCAGACCTCCCAGCGACAGGAGCGCGATGGCCGCCGTAAGCGCGACGAGCGGTGCCCGTTTCGCCAAGCCTGCGTAGCCCTCGATCTCAGCCGAGCGGGTTGCCTTGGCGACGTTGATGATCGTGCCGAACGCAGCGAGGTTCGCAAGCGTGTAGGCGACCGAGTAGAACAGAATCGAAGCGACGCCCGCAGCCGAAAGCGCGGCCACGCCCACGAGAAGGTAGCCGGCCTGGGCGATGCCTGAGTACGCGAGCATGCGCTTGATGTTGACCTGACGAATCGCACCGAGGTTACCGATGGTCATCGAGAGTGCAGCCATCACGCCGAAGATCAGCGGCCAGTCGAGCTGCACGTGTGTGGTCGCCACGATGATGCGGAGTGCGAGTGCGAAACCGGCGAACTTCGACCCGACCGACATGAACGCGGTGGTCGGCGTCGGCGCACCCTCGTAGGTGTCGGGCACCCAGTAGTGGAATGGCGCCGCCGTGATCTTGAACGCGAAGCCGGTGAGCAACAGCACCAGCCCCAGCGCGACCACCGAGTCTATCCGCTCGGCCTTGCCCAGCTGAAGCGCGATCTCGGAGATGGTGCTCGTGCCCAGCGAGCCGTAGATCAGGCTCATGCCGTACGCGAGGACCGCCGTGGAGACCAACACGAGCAGCAGGTACTTCAACGCCGCCTCGCCGGACTTCCCACTTCGCTTGGCGTACCCGATCAAGATGATGAGCGGCAGGCTCGTCAGCTGCAGCGTGACGAAGATCGTGAACAGCTCACCGGCGGATGCCAATACCATGTGCCCGAGCGTGCACCACACGACCAGCGCGTAGTACTCGGCAGGCCAGCGGGTGAACCTCGGGACGGAGTTGGCGGCCAGCAGGAGCGAGAGCGCGCCGATCCCGAGGAACAGGAACGTGAAGTACGTCGCGAGCCCGTCGAGCACGATGATGCCGTCGAACAGCGTCGTCTCGACTCCCGCGCGGGCGGCAGTCGCTACCGCAGCGACCGCAAGACCGGCGACTCCGACGTATGCCAGCCACGAGCGCGACGATGCGCCCTCCTCGCCGACACGCGGCAGGAACAGGTCGATGACGAGAATCAGCGCGCCAGTGATCGCCACGATCAGCTCGGGCCACAGGTACGCGACCGCTTGTGCTGTGCCGCCCATGGCCTAACCACCCGCCAATCGCCTGAGCAGCGGAAGGATACCGCTCGTAATCATGGTGAACATCGAGTTGGGCAAAATGCCGACGAACATGATCGTGGCAGCCAGGATCGCCATCGGGGCGAAGCGCAGCGGCGTGGCGTCGTGAATAGGCAAGACGGCATCGGACGGCTCTCCGAGCAGAATCCGCCCCAGCAGGCGCAGCAGGTAGGCAGCGGTGACGACGACCCCCACGAAAGCCGCAGCGGCGACCCACACGGACTGGGTGACGACCCCGACGTACACGAGCAGCTCGGCGACGAAACCCGCGGTCGACGGCAGGCCCATGCTCGACGCCGCCGCGATGATGAAGCAGGCGGCGACCAGTGGCGTGCGGTGCATGAGGCCGGATATCTCGGCGATCGCGCGCGTGTGGGTCTGCTCGTAGATGAATCCGATGAGCGCGAAGAACAGCCCGGTCATGATGCCGTGCGCGAACATCTGGAAGACGGCGCCGGTCAGCGCGAACCTGCCGCCGATTCCCAAGCCGAGCAGCACGTAGCCCATGTGGCTCACGCTCGAGTAGCCGATGACGTACTTCAGGTCGGTCTGGCTCATCGCACAGAACGCACCGTAGACGATGTTGACCACACCGATGCCGATGACGAGATACGCCCAATCGTGCGCGCCATGTGGGAAGAGCATCATCCCGAGTCGAATCAGGCCGTAGGCACCGATCTTGAGAAGTACGCCCGCGTGGATCATCGAGACAGCGGTGGGGGCGGCCACGTGGCCGTCAGGCGACCAGGTGTGCAGCGGAAAGATCGGGATGAGAGCGCCGAAGCCCACCAGCGCCAACAGGAATCCCCACATCTGGAACTGATCGGTGAATCGATACGCCGACCATACGCCGAGGTCGAACGTGCCCTGCCCAACCTGCCAGTACGCCAGAACCAGCAGCAGAATCAGCACCGCGCTGCCTGCGAACAGGAACAGCGTGAGCTTCATCGCCGAGTACTCCTTGCGCGTGCTCCCCCAGATGGCGATGAGCAGATACATGGGGAGAACAGCCATCTCATAGAAGAAGAACAGCAGGAACGCATCGCGCGCGGCGAACACACCGAACACCCCGGTCACGAGCAGTAGCAGCAGCGCGAAGAACTCGCGAGGGCGCGTCTCGACGTTCCAGCTCACCAGCACGCCCGTGAAGATGACGATGGAGGTGAGCAGCAGCATCGGCACGGAAATGCCATCGACTCCGAGGGAGTACGAGACCCCGAGCGACGGAATCCATGGAACCGACTCGGTGAACTGGAAACCGCCCGCGACCTTGTCGTAGCCGATCCACACGGCCAGCGACCCGACCAGAGTGACCACTCCGGCAAGCAACGCGATCACACGCGGCACCTTGGGGTGGCTGCCAACGAGCACGATCAGCAGCGCCGCAGCGACCGGCGCGAGCACGATGATCGAGAGCACGGGGTATCCACTCATCGGACGAACACCACCACGAGGAGCACGATCGAGGCGACGAACATCAACAGGTAGATCTGCACGTCACCGGTGAGCGCTTTGCGCACTCCCCTTCCGGCGCCGATCACTGACGAGCCGAGCCCGTCGACCGCTCCGTCGATGCCCGAACGATCGAAGATCGCGAGGGCCTTGCTCACGACCATCCCGACCCAGCCGGCGCCACGGACGGCGCCGTCGACGGCCATCGAGTCGATTCGGCCGAAGAACTCCGAGACGACCATGATCGGCGCCAGGACGAAGAACTCGTACATGTCGTCGATACGAAACGTCCGTGCGAGTACCGACTGGGCGAACCAGGTCTTCATGTACCAGTCAGGAGTGATCTCTTCCTTGACGTACATCAGCCACGCGTACGCGATCGCACCAACCGAGACGGCGACCGCCGCTACGGCAAGGCGCAGCGAGAACTCGCCGCCGTGTTCGCCGAGGAACGCCCCGAAGGCGTAGTGCGCGAACGGCGAATTGACGAAGCCGGCTACGACGGCCAGCGCAGCGAGTACGACCAGCGGCACCGTCATGACCGCCGGGGACTCGTGCGCGTGCTCGCTCTTGCTCGCCGGGCCCGGCGTCGCGAAGAATGCGAGGAAGGTCGCGCGTCCCATGTAGAACGCGGTCAGGCCCGCCGTGAGAACCGCGAGAATCAGATAGACGACGTTGCCACCGTGCATCACCGACAGCAGGATCTCGTCCTTGCTCCAGAAACCCGCGAGCGGTGGGATGCCTGCAAGCGACAGCGAACCGATGATCCACGTGATGGCGGTGATCGGCATCTTGCGCCACAGCCCGCCCATCTCGTGGAGGTCTTGCGTGTGTGTCGCGTGGATCACGCTGCCTGCGGCCAAGAACAGCAACGCCTTGAAGAACGCGTGTGTCATCAGATGGAAGATCGCTGCGACCCAATTGCCGACTCCCAGAGCGAGCATCATCAGGCCGAGCTGCGAGATCGTCGAGTACGCGAGCATCTTCTTGATGTCGTCCATCGTCACCGCGATGAGCGCTGCCATGAGCGCGGTGATCATCCCGATAGCGGCCACAACCTGCAGCGTGATGTGATTCGCCTCGAACAGCGGGAACGAGCGCGCGACCAGGTACACGCCTGCTGCCACCATCGTCGCGGCATGGATGAGCGCCGAGCCGGGTGTGGGACCGGCCATCGCGTCGGGAAGCCAGACGTGCAGCGGGAACTGCGCACTCTTACCCATCGCCCCCATGAACAGCAGGAGCGCCGTGGCGATGAGAGTAGGCCCGACCCAGCCGCCGGTCTCAACGAGGTGGAACACCTCTTCGAACTGGAACGAGTGCGCACGCGTCCACATGAACACGAGCGCGAGCCCGAACCCGACGTCACCGATGCGTGTCACGAGGAACGCCTTGGCGGCCGCTCTGGCGGCGACCGGTTGCTCGTACCAGAAGCCGATCAGGAGATACGAGGCGAGCCCCATGAGCTCCCAGCACATGTACATGAGCAGCCAGCCGTTGGCGAGCACGACGCCGAGCATCGCCGCGGTGAACAGTGAGATTGCCGCGTAGTACCAGCGGAAGCGCTCGTCGGAGTGCATGTAGCCGATCGAGTAGATCTGCACGAGCAGACTGACGAGCGAGACGATGACGAGCATGAGCGACGAGAGCTCATCGACGGCCACGCCGAGTTCGATAGGCACGCCACCGATGTGCAGCCACGTGGTGGTCGCCGAGCCGGCCTGCCCGCCGATCGTCATCCACAGCAAGGCGAGCGACGAAGCGAAGACTCCGCTCATCGCGGCGATCCCGATCGCCGGCGCGACCATCGTCGGCAGTTTGCGACCGGTCGCCGTGATGAGCACGAACGCCACCAGGGGAAGCAGCGGGAGAACCCATGAGTCCTGAAGTAGGTTCATCGGCTCACCCCCACAGCTTTCGCAGCGACTCGACGGCGTTGATATCGGATGTGCGATTGAGCGTGATGATGATCGCCAGCGCCAGGCCGAACTCGGCGGCGGCGATGACCATGAGGAATGGCACGAAGCTCACGCCGATGGCCTGCTTCGGCGCGACGAATACCGAGAAGGCGGCGAGGTTGATGTTCACGGCGTTCAAGATGAGTTCGACACTGATGACGATGCGCAGCGCGTTGCGCGACGTGAGCACTCCGTACAGACCGATGCAGAAGAGTGCGGCCGCGAGCACCAGATAGTGATTGAGCGTGATCACGCGGCCTCACCGCCCTCATCGGAAGAGTCGGGGTCGAGCACGTCGTCCTCACGCGCCAGCACGATGGTGCCGATCAGTGCGATCGTCAGCGCCAGGCCGGCCATCTCGAACGGAATCACGAGGCGAGAGAACAGCACCTCAGCGGTCGCGGCCATCGTGAGCGGTTCGCCGGGGGTGAGCACCCACTGCGCGCTCCAGATCGCGGTGATGGCCGTCATGAAGAACGTCACCGCCACGGCCGTGCCCAGCCAGCGCACCCATGTGCGGTCGGGTGGCGAGTTTGCGGGCTCTGCTCCGGTGAACATGAGCGCGAAGAGCACGAGCACGGTCATCGCTCCGCCGTAGACGAACAGCTGCATCGCTGCGAGGAACTCGGTTCTGAGCAAGAGGAAGATGCCGGCGATCGCGACAAGGGTCGCGAAGAAGAACATCGCTGCGTGAACGAGGCGCTTCGCCCGCACGAGCCCCAGTGCTCCGCCAACGGCGACCAGGGCGTAGAAGTAGAAGAGGACCGCCTCAAGGGTCACTGCGCGTCACCGCCACTCGACGGTGTCGACGCCTGCGACGCCGGGTCCTCGGTCGCGGTCTGAGCCGCGGGCCCGGGCGCCTCGGCGGTGCCCTCCGGCGCGACGTAAGGCCGGTCGAAGAGCACGAGCCGCATGTCGTCACGCTCGGCGGACGCTCGCTCGTAGTCGCCGATGAACTCAACGCCGTCAGAGGGGCAGTTCTCGACACAGAGTCCGCAGTACATGCACGTGCCGAGATTGACGCTGTAGTGGGTCAGGACACGACCAGGACCATCAGCACGCTTCTCGGACTCGAGAGTGATCGCGTTGTCGGGACACGACTTCGCGCACAGCGTGCAGGCGGTGCAGCGCGGGTTGCCCTGCTCGTCGAGGGGCAGCGCGAACATCGTGCGGCTGCGAGGCGGCAGTTCCCGGCGGACCTTGGGGTACTGCACCGTGTGCGCGGGACGCAGGCAGTAGCGCAGCGTGGTCAGCATGCCTTTCGCCATCCCGATCACGCCGCCACCTCCCCTGCACTCGATGCCGCGGCTTTCGCAGCCGCCCGCTCGGCAGTACCTGCCCGAACGCCGATACGCGCAACGAGCCACACGAACACCGCGGCCGCGAGCACTTCACACACGACGATGACCCACGGGTTGGTGACGACCCCGACCGAGACGATCGCGAGGCTCACGAGTGATGCGGGGATGAGCACCTTCCACCCGAACGCCATGAGCTGGTCGACGCGCAGGCGGGGGAACGTCGCACGCACCCAGATGATCAGGAAGACGACCGCGTAGGTCTTGATGAGCAGCCAGACGATGCCGGGCAGAATCGGGCCGTTCCAACCGCCCAGGAACAGCAGCGTGGCGAGAAGCGACACTGTGAAGACGTTCATGTACTCGGCGACGAAGAACAGCGCAAAGCGCATGCTCGAGTACTCGATGTTGAAGCCGGCCACGAGCTCGGACTCGGCCTCGGGGATGTCGAACGGCGTTCGATTGACCTCGGCGAGTACGCCGATGAAGAACAGAAGGAACGCGAGTGGTTGTGTGACGATGTTCCACACCTGCGTCTGCGCACCGACGATCGCCGAGAGCTTCATCGAGCCGGCAACCATCACGAGTCCGACGGTCGAGAGCACCATGGGGACTTCGTAGCTGATCTGCTGAGCCGCCGCCCTGAACCCGCCGATGACGGAGTATTTGTTGGCTGAGGCCCAGCCGGCGATGAGTACGCCCACCGGCGAAAGCGCGGCGACGGCGAACACGAAGAAGATGCCGGTGTCGAAGCTCATCCCCGTGAACGACTCGACCCAAGGAGTCGCCGCGTAGAGCAGGATCGCCGGCGAGAACATGAGGATGGGCGCGATCAGAAAGAGAACACGGTCTGCCGCAGCGGGCACCAGATCCTCTTTGCCCAGCAGTTTGATGGCGTCGGCGATCGGCTGCAGCAGACCGTGGTAGCCGGTGCGCATGGGGCCCATACGACCCTGCATGTGCCCGAGCCACTTCCGCTCGCAGTACATCACGACGACGGTGTTGATCAGCACCACGATCACGAGTACGACCACGCCGATGAAGACCTTGAGGATGCTCATCGGTCGATCTCCCCCATCACGACGTCGACCGACCCGAGGGCCGGGATGACGTCGGCGACACGGCAGCCCTTGAGCATGGCCGGAGCGACGTGGAGATTCGAAAAGGCCGGCGAGCGCACCTTGAGGCGCCACGGCTTGGTCGAACCGTCACTGACCACGAACATCCCCAGCTCGCCTCGGGGGCTCTCGACTTCGCGATAGACCGCACCGACCGGCGGGCGCAACGCGCGCGGCACGCCTTCGGCGATGTGCGGACCCTCGGGCAAGCCCTCGAGCGCCTCGAGGGCGATGCGGGCGGACTCGCGCATCTCGGCGATGCGGACGATGTAGCGGTCGTAGGTGTCGCCGGTCGTCCCGAGCGTCACGTTGACCGGCAGCCGGTCGTACGCCGCGTAGGGCGCGTCCCGGCGCAGGTCGATGTCGACGCCGGATGCGCGCGCGACCGAGCCGGTGACGCCATAGGCCGCCACGGCCTCGGGCGACAGAACGCCGACGCCGCGCATGCGGACGCGGAAGATCTCGTTGTTGGTGAGCAGAGACTCGCAGTCGTCCATGGAGCGCGTGAAGGTCTTGAGGAACGCGATCATCGACGCGGCTGCCTCGGGCTGAATGTCGTCCTTGACGCCCCCGGGGCGGAAGTAGTTGAACATCATGCGGGCGCCGGCTACGGTCTCGAAGAAGTCGAGGATCTTCTCGCGGTCGATGAACGCGTAGAGGAACGGCGTGAGCGCACCGGTGTCGAAGCCGGCCGCAGCGAACCACGTGTGGTGGCTCGTGATGCGCACGAGCTCCGAGAAGATCACGCGCAGGTAGTCGGCCTTGGGGGTCGACTCAATACCGAGCAACTCCTCAAGCGCAAGCATGTACGCGAGCTCCTGGTGAAACCCTGAGACGTAGTCGCAGCGGTCGAGCAGCGGAGTGCACGCGCGGTATACGTTCTTCTCGCACAGCTTCTCGATGCAGCGGTGTAGGTAGCCGTGGGTGGGTTGCGCCGCAACGACCGTCTCACCTTCGAGCGTCAGGTAGAGGTGGAGGACCCCGTGGGTGCTCGGGTGCTGCGGGCCCATGTTGAGCACGAGTCTCTGCGAGTGCAACGCAGGGTCGCCGGCCTCAGCAGCAGCCGCAAACGGATCGAACTCGGCCGGTAGCTGCGCCTGACCGGGCTCGAGCGGCACGAGGTCATGCGATGCGTTGCCGTGCACCGCCGCGGCCGCACGAACCGTCTCCTGGCTCACGCCACCCTCGGCGAGCTCGAAGGCCTTGCGGAGCGGATGGCCCACGAAGTCGTCACGCAAGACGATCCGCGTGAGGTTGGGATGACCCTCGAAGCGCACGCCGAACAAGTCGTAGACCTCGCGCTCGTGCGGTCCAGCGCCGGGCCACACCGTGTAGAGCGAGGGCACGACCAGTGAATCCTCCGCGAGTGCGACCTTGATCGCGACCGACTGCTGGTCGGCTCGGCGCTTGAAGACGTAGACCATCTCGAGCCCGCTGCCGGCCTCAGGCAGGTCAACGGCCGTGAGAAAGGTGAGGTGTGCGAAGCCGGCGGCCTTGAGCGCCGTAGCCACCGAGACGATGCGCGAGGCGTCGGTACGACCGCACACCATCTCGCCCGGTCCGAGCGCGTCCACGTCGGTCACAGCGGTGATTGCTGCAAGCACCGCCTCGGGCGCGTCGTATGTCATCGTCGGCGCGGTGCTCACACGCGGCCTTCCAGCGCCCAGCGCTCAGCCGCAGACGGCTCGCCGGCAGCGTTGCGCTCCATGAGGGTGAGCAGCCCGTCCATGAGCGACTCTGGGCGCGGCGGGCACCCGGGAATGTAGACGTCGACCGGGATGACGAAGTCGACGCCGTTGACGACGTTGTAGCCGGCTGCGAAGGGGCCTCCGCCGACCGCGCACGACCCCATCGCGATGACGTACTTGGGAGCGGCCATCTGCTCGTACAGGAGCTTCATCCTCGGCACCATCTTCAGATTGATGGTGCCTGCGATGATCATGCAGTCGGCCTGGCGCGGCGAATTCCTGAAGAAGATGCCGAACCGATCGGTGTCATAGCGCGCCGAACCACAGCTCATCATCTCGATGGCGCAGCAGGCGGTGCCGAATGTGAGCGGCCACATCGAGTGACCGCGCGCCCAGTTCATCAGCTGCTGGAGTGGTGCGACAAGCACCTTGGTCTCGGTGTCTACACCCACTCGAGGGCTCCTTTGCGCCACGCATACACGAGACCAAGCACGAGTAGCCCGATGAAGATCGCCATCTCAACGAGACCGACGACCCCGAGTCGGCGCATGATGACCGCCCACGGAAAGAGAAAGACCGCCTCGACGTCGAAGACGACGAACAGCAGGGCGAAGACGTAGTAGGCGATGCGGAACCGAACCCACGGCGTGCCGATGGGCTCCTCACCGCACTCGTACGGGCGGCCCTTCAGGTCACCGGGCTGGTTCGGAGCCATCCATCGGGGCAGTGAGACCAGGATGACGCCCAGCACGATTGCAACGAGCAGAAAGCTCGCGAATACCAGTGACAGGACATCCATCCCTTACCCCCGTTCCGGATGTAGGTGCACTCCGCGACACAACCGGCATCGCAGAGGCAGTTGTGTGGATATACGACGCGGAGGGGGCGCAACCCTGCAATCTCATCACTGCGTTGCATACCGGGTGGTGCCGAGAATGCAAGACGGGGACCCCTGAGGGTCCCCGCTGATGTGTGTGTGGAGCCGACGAGGGGATTCGAACCCCTGACCCCCGCATTACGAGTGCTTCAGGAGCGAGGCCATAAGGGAGCTTTCGCGGGCGCATAGGCACAATCCCGACTGCACCGATGGCTCTAGAGCACACAGCGGAACAGTCAGGCGCAATCAGTTAGACGCATATATAGATGCACGCGAGACACGAGGGGGATGATTGAAGTGCTAGATGAACGAGGAAGATCCTTCGACGAGATCAGGCGCCAGTACCCGGATGCACGCGGTGACTTCGTTTCCGGCTCGAGCATGGATCGTGTATTCCGTCCGGGGAGCACAGTGGTGTTCACATCTCCATCGGCCCCGCTCACCGAAGGGGAACCCGCAGCAGTGCACATCATCGGCGAAGGCTACACGCTCAAGCGGGTACTCCGAGACGGCGATTCGGTAATCCTCCGGCCCGACAGTACCGATCCGGCCTGGCAGGACGATCGCACGCTACCTGCCGCCAGCGTGGACTACATCGCGCCTGTCATTCACTGGCACTCGTACTCATGGTGAAGCCGAACTGGCAACCAGCACGCAGGAAGGCCGCCCTCCGGGGCGGCCTTCCGACTGAGCGGCCCGGGTCGGCAGCATAGGACCTCGCCGCTCACGAATCGGCGCGCGGCTGCCTGCGAGGGCGTGCGCTTCACGCCAGGCGTCGACGTCGATCATGCGACCGACGATGCCGGGGGTGTCACCGGGCGCTGGGATACGATGTGGCGAGATGAGACACGGAGTCGGGGAGTGTCAGGTGACTGAGCGCCTACGTTCGCACCAAGAGGATGAGCTCGCGACCTTGCTAGATCGGTACCGCGACTCGGGCGACCCGTGCATCAAGGTCGACGCTTGGCTACCCGTCCATGACGCGCTGATCGCATCGGGGGTGCTCATCCGTCAGTCGCAATACAAGGACGGCGGTGGCGTGTTGAGACTCACGGACGACGGGATCCACTACTTCGACGAGCAGCGCGTTGCGAAGGCGGTCGCCGAGGCTGAGGTTGCGCGCGCCGAGGCCGAGGCAGCCGAGTCCCGAGCGCAGGAGGCGGAGCGCGCACGGCGCGAGAGCACTCGCTGGCTCCTCGGAGTCCTCGTGGCCTTCGTCATCGCAACCGTCGGCTGGCTCCTGCAGTACTACCTCGGCTAGAAACGAAGAAGCCTCCAGGGGGTGGAGGCTTCAGGGGGGACTTGTTCGTGAACCGAATCTAGCGCTCAGCGGCTTCCGACATGACGCGATCCGCCTGCGCACTGAGTTCCCGACGCAGCTTGGCGGCCTTGTCGCGAGCCGCCGCCTTCTCCTCAGCAGTGCGCGCGACGATGATCCCCTCGGACTCTCTGACCCATCGGTCGTATGTCGCCTTGGAGATTGTCATCGCAGCCTCACGTTCAAAACTCGGAATCCTCTGTAGACATCATACCCCATAACCTCGAACGTCTGGCCCGGCCTGAGAAGGAACTCGGCTTCACCGGGCCTCGCGGAAATCGACTCGACCGGAGCGCCGTGACTCCCCTTCGGCACTGCGACCCTGAGGATCACCGGCACGTCGCCGGTCCGCCTTGCCTGTTCGGCGAAGTCCCATGCGATATCCGCCTCTCTGCTGCTCGATGCGAAGGCGAGATCGGTGAACTCGCTTCCGATCGCCGCACCTGGTCCGCCGACATACCGAGCAGAGAGGCCTCGATACACGACCATTTCGTCGTGGCCGAAGGTCCTCAGCGCCGATTCGATGTGCGCCGCTCGCTCGTCGACCAAGCCGGCACGCAAAGCGGCATTGATCTCCTTGTCCGAGCCGTCGGTGTAGTCCCGGATTGCATTCCACTGCTGGTTCGATAGCGACCTGCGCCACGAGTCGGGATCCGAATGCATGAGCGGACGGCTGCTCGGCCGCTTCACCCTCAGCGCCCGCGGCTGCTCGCTCCCGATCCCGTACGCCTTCTCCCGCTTGGGCTGGCGGGTCAGTCCTTTGGAGTCGCAGTACGACTTGAGCCGCGCCTGACGCTTGCCGAGCTTGAGGCGGGCCTGCGATCGCCAAGCGCGCCTGCCAGCTCGAGAAGCAGAACAAGATTTCAACAAGGCTGGCCGAACTCTTCGCCGCCGCGTCGCTGCCGGCGTTGCCCTTCCCACGACCCCAAGAATCTGGCTAAGTCTTCCGCCGTACCACGTGCCCTAGAACAGCAAGGTTACAGCAAGGTTAGGGGTAGGCGGAGCGATAGTGTCAGTGGTAATCCTCATCCTTCTTCCGCGGCCTCGGATAAGCCGTCACGACGCAGACCGCTATGAGGAGCGCGCCTGCAACCAAGCCGACGAAGACGCCGGCCACAGCCAGTGCGAAGTACGTCACGGAGTGGCCTTGGGTCGTGGCATCATTGCCGTCTTTCCTTTCGTCCGGTGCAGCTCGGGCACGTAGCAGTGCCATCACGCGGGGTGAAGGAACGGCCACACGCATCGCACTGGACGCACATCGGCCAGGCTGTGGTGATCCACACCCGCCCCGCGTCGGCGCTCGAAGGCGCCCTCGGCCCCGGCCTTCTCGGCCGGTCAGGATCTATCTCGTCACGAAGCCGCTGAACGCGCTTCTTGAGATTCGTCCGTTCCCGCTCCGCCTCGAGTTCGTAGACCTTCTCCTGGTGCGCATCTGCCATAGCAGCGACCGCGCACGCCGAACAGAGCCCCACTCGCGCATACCGCGGGGAGACGGATGCCCTGGCGCACCGGGGACATAGCTCAGCCTCAGTGTCGCTTGTGACGCGCTCCAGGAGCTCCTCAATGGTTACGTCTCCCCGCGCGATCGCCTGTTGCTGGGGGACGGTCAGAAGCTCGAAGTACGCGTCGTAGTCGGCCGACATGGCTATGCCAGGATTCCGCCTGCGGGATCCGGTTCAGGCGCCTCTTCGGTCGGTATGACCCACGGGCTGTAGTCGTCCACCGTCGCCGGCGCGGAGAGAGTGACGCCGGCTGCGATGAGTGCGGTCCACTTGCCACCGCGGTAAGCCCGCGGCCTCGGGGCTCCGGATGCGCCCATGCCGACGCCCCGAGGCCGCGGAGCATCATCGACCGCGACCCGCGGGCGGCTCCATATGTCGACCGCATCGGAACAGCCGTCGTCCGCCTGCCTCGCGCAAAGAGCGAGAACAGCAAGGGGATTCAGATGCACAGCGTGGTCTCCGACCGAGATTTCGAACGCGGCTATCATCAGCTCTGAGACCGCCTCCAGCTCCTCCGCGATCGGCACCACAGACTGCCATGCGGCGAGTGAATCCGCGTCGATCGCGTTCGGGTCCGTGTTTGGATCCACGACGCCCACCGCGTCGTGGAGGGATTGAGCGACGCTGTTGTACCTGGTCGACAGGTGCGAGAAGGTCTCACGGATCGGGTAAGCCGCCGACGCTTCGCGGTACGCCAGAGACTCCGCCCGGTCGCGCGTGTCGTTGAAGTTGCCAACCCTCAACTGGTGCAGCGTAAGGGCCGCCTCCAGTGCCGCCGCGGCGTCCTGGTGCAAGGCCATGACGAGGCTGTCAGTTGCGGCGTCAACGAGCGCGGCAGCCGTGGGGATCGCATCGAAGGCTGCGAAGATGCCCCGAACGTCCTCCGGCGTCTCGAATCCCGCAGTGTCGAAGTCATCGAGCAACGAGCGGAAGCCCCTCAAGTCGTCTTGGATCCTCATCAGCGATCTCCCTCCTTCGCGGGCAGACCCATGGCCGCCCTCATCTGTGCTGCTCTCTTGGCTTCAGTCTCGCTTTGCTCTGGCTCGAGCCAGTCCGGGCGCTCCCCCTCGAAACACGTGTGCGGCGTGCGTGGTCGCGGCTCCTCCGCCGGCGGTAGTCCCATGGCCTTGCGAATCTCGTCTGACACGCTCCACCCTCTCTCGTTGCCTTGGCTTAGCTCTATAGGGGCTGTCACTACCGGCCGTCCTCTATGCGGGCCCATACGGACGCCAGGCGCCGATCTGCTCCGGACATCCTGCGTATCTCGCACAGCTCGACGATCCGTGAAGCGACCCGATCGCCGAGGCGCCGGGACAGGTCATCTGGAGCCAGGTTCGAGGTGACGATCAACCGGGGCCCGTCTTCGCCTCGCTCATACACCGCGTTCACGAGCTCGAAGATGGACGCGATCACCCACTCAGTAGGCTTCTCGGCCCCGAGGTCATCGAGCACCAACACGTCCCGGTACGCGAGATCCGAGCATGCCAGCGGGGCAGCACCTCCGTTGAAGCTGGTTCGAATTTCGGCGAGCCACTCCCCCACGCTCAGCCATGCGCAGCAATAGCCGTCGACCACCGCGCGGCGCATCATGCCAGCGGCGGCATGCGTCTTCCCGACCCCGACAGGTCCGTGAACGTAGAGCCCGAGATCAGCAGGCAACATGAATTCGGTATCCGCCTGCCGGAAGCGCGCCGGTATGTCGCGAAGCTGGTCTCGGATCCGTTCGGCGTGATCGGCTCTAGCCCCCACCACGTCCCGCTCGACAGCCTCCGTGAACACACCGTTCGGGTATCGAGCGCGTAGCCTGGCGATCTCCGCCTCGAGGGCGTCCTGCGTCGATCTCGGGACTCGCCTCGCGCTCATCGCCCGTCACCGGACCCCTCCGCGGGGTAGGTCTGCTCTGGGTACGTCTGGGTACGTCTGGGAGGCACGCCCCCAGCACTGCCCCCAGCACTGCCCCCAGCACTGCCCCCAGCACTGCCCCCAGCACTGCCGCCAGCACTGCCGCTGGCACTGCCGCTGGCACCTCTGGCGGCACGTTCCAGCTCAGCCTTGCGGAGCGCCTTCGCCCTCTGTGAGTTGCTCCGGGCCAATATCTCCTCGCGGCTGCTCTGGTGCTCCAGATAGTTGACCACCACGTAGCCGTCATCGGTCTTCGCAAGGTAGCCGACGCGGACCAGCTCGGCGAGTGCCCGCGGGTCATGGCAGGGCGCGATCCGAGCAACGGCGGCAGCCGGGATGAATCCATCAGTCCGCTGTGAATCGCAGTAGCACAGGATCAGCGTGAAGAGCCCGATCGCCGTGATGTAGACCTCTGAGTCGAGGTCCAGGGTCTTGCTGTGCGTGCCGATGCCCGTGTCAATCCTCACGTACGGGCTCATGCGCGCCTTCCCCTCGGGTCCGTGGATGCGCCGGCAGTGCGCACGAGCGGCATATCCTGACGTTCGGGCAGTTCACGGCCCGCTTGCCCGCGCATGAAGGCTACTCGGCGCCCGTCGATCTCTTCGTCTGGCCAGCCGATCCGCTCTGCCCACGTGGGCTCCATGTGCGCGGTGCGCTCTATCCGCGCGAGGATCTCGTTACCCCTGCACATCGTCGGCCACCTCCTCTCCTACCGTGGCGCCGATCGCCGCGAGATAGGAGCGCGTGACGATTCGCCACGACCGGCCCCGCCGATACGCACCGGGCACGCGGCCGGCGTCGAGCTCGGCGCGCAGAGTGCGCTCGTCGACGCGCTCGAACGCTGCGAGCTCGGCGACCGTAGCCACGTCCGGGAGATCCGCAATGCAGACGGTCGCCTCACGCGTGCGCGGCATCGGCACTCACGTCCTCCAGCAGCGCCGCCGGGTCGCCGGTCCAGCCGAGAGCGGCGGCCAGCTTCTCGAGTTGAATCGGGTACGGCCTGAGCCGCCCGCTCTCGATCTGCGACACGGTTGGGGCAGCAAGTCCCGAACGCCGCGCGAGCTCAGACTGGCTCCAGGGCGGCGCCTTCCTCTTTCGCTCTGTCGTCATCCTCAACACCTCTTCACCTCTCCCTTGCACTCGCTAACACTAACGGTAATAATCAGACTATGACTTCCGCCGCCCGTGGCTAGAAGTGAAGGATGAGGAACTTTGATGGCGCCCAAGAAGCCTTCAGCAGCAACACGACACGACCGCATTCTGGACAGTCTGGAGCGGGGTGTGCGTGCCGAGCTCTGGCAGGCAGTCGGTCTCGAGCAACCCCTTCAACGGCCACAGCTGCATGGCTGGGTATTCGACCGAGAGCGTTTGCAGGAGAGCGCGGGCGAGCGTCTGACGTTGGACGTTCCGGTGATCCGCCCTGTGCGCGCGGACATTCTCAAGGAGTGGGGGCGGGTGCGAGTGAGCGCAACCCTAGACCGCCGGGAACTCGACGCGCTCGAGCATGCGGGAGATCCCGCACCACTCCAGGCGGCCTTCTACTTCCGCCGGGACGTATTCGCCAGCGTCTACCTTTCAGACGACACGAACACATGGGCGGGTGGGGCGCGCTGGGGTGAGGCCCGGCGTGCATCGGTGGCCGCTCCGCTTGCGCTTGTAGCCCTCGCGGTCACCGATGTCTGCGCCGCCACGGGCTGTTCCGGCTGGCAGGCGACGGGCTTCCTACTGTGTGGAGATCGTTTCCCGCGGGCGGAGATGCGGGGCGTCTTCCGCATCCCTGGCGGAATGCACTTGTGGGCACCGGACCCCGACATGACCGCTGAACAGCTTGCCGCGGAGTACGCCCAAGCGCGCCAGCAGGTCGGTCTCTCCAAGCGCGCGCGTGGTCTATCAGGGCACACCTCGGACCTGGTGGACCTTGTTCAGAAGATGCGCCCGGCGGCAACTTGGACAGAGGTCTACGAGCGATGGAACAGGGAGCGCCCGGAGAGCGCCTACGCGAACCCCGACAGCCTCAGGCGGTCGTATGCAGCCACGCTGGAGGCTCGCCGGGCTCGTGGCATGGTCGACAGCAACTCAGATGAAAGGAGGTGAAACCAATGACACAGACAACAACACGTAGACCCAAGGGCGCCGGCACTCTCCGGCACTTGGGCGGCGATCGCTACCGTTTCCAGGTCAAGGAGCGAGGCGTCACGCTCTCTCGTGTCTTCACCGCCAAGAACGGCACCGAAGCCGAGAAGGCGCTACCGGCGATCCGGCTCGAGCTCGTGGCCGATCATGCCCGCAAGAAGGACGCAGCGTACCTGGAGCGCGAGGTCCGCCAGGGCTGGACCGTCGAGCGCTACTCACAGCACTACATGGCCGTGTGGGCGCCGCATCATCTGGCCGACACAACCCGGGCGCGCTATCAGTCCATCTTCACTCACAACGTGATTCCCCACATCGGACGCGTGCGCATGTGCGAGGTCACGCAGTCGACGCTCACCGGCCTGTACGTGGCCCTCGGTTCGGCGAACGCCCGCAAGCATGGAGGTTCAGGAGCGCTGGCCAATAAGACGATCGCCACCGTGCACGCCGTGATGCGAGCCCTCTTCGCCTTCGCGGTCGACGATCAACATGATTTCACGACCAACCCGGCAATCGGCAAGCACGTACTCCCCAAGGACTTGGGTACACCCTCGCGACCGCGCCCGGCCGTCGACGTGGCGGCCGTGGAGGCCCTTGTAGCCCTCAGCGGTACCGACGCCCCACACATCGCCGTCCCGGTGCTCCTGAGCGCTTACCTGGGCACTCGACGCGGGGAGACGGTAGGGCTTCGCTGGGAGGACGTGAACTTCGTGAATGGCGCGATCACCGTCCGCCGCTCCATCTCCTACACGAAGGAGGACGGTCTCCGCGTCAAGGAGACAAAGACCGGCAAGCAGCGCACGATCCCTCTGGATCCGCACACGCTGGCGGAGCTGAAGCGTATCCAGCGCGAGCAACGACGCGAGCGAGTACGCCTCGGTGAAGGATGGCGTGGTGCGAGCTCGCCGGCGGGAGACTACATCGCGGCGGATCCAGACGGCGCCGTGATGCGGCCGGATACCTTCGGACTCGCGTTCCGTACGTTCTGCAAGCAGCACAAGATCACCGGCATGACGCCGCACCTGCTGCGGCACGCCTGGGTGTCGCAGATGATCGCGCTGGGCTTTGACGCAGTGACGATCGCCGCCATGTCCGGGCACTCCCCGGATGTGCTTCTGCGCATCTACGCCCACGCGTTCGACGCAGGCAAGCGCACTGCTATGGAGGCCCTCGCCGAGGCGAGAAGGGCCGCCCGCGCGGTACAATAGATGCGCGATCAGGTGCACTTCACAACCGTACAGCACAAACAAAAGCGGGAACCCGAAGGTTCCCGCAGGTAAGACATGGAGCCGACGAGGGGATTCGAACCCCTGACCCCCGCATTACGAGTGCGGTGCTCTGGCCAGCTGAGCTACGTCGGCATATCCGGTTGTCACGCTGGCGGAGCTTCTCCACCTGTACCGCCCGATCCCGGGCGACGCTTCCTGCGTCGGCGGCTCGCCTTAGGGGCACCGCCTTCTCCTGCCGCAGCCGCCGGCTTGTCGGCCTGCGGTGCTTTCGCGCGCTCTGGCTGCGCAGGCGCTGCCGCGCCACCTGCAGCTCCCTCTCCGCCCCCGCGTCCTCCGCGACGACGGCGCTTGCGGCCCTCGCCCTTGGGCGCGTCTGCCGGCTTATCGGCGGGGCGCTCCGCAGACTGCGCGGGCTTGCGTTCGCCGCCACCCGACCTGGGTCGCGGTGCCGGCTTCGGCGGCGCGGCTGCAGCTTCCTCTTCGCGGTCAAGCGCCGCGAATGCAAGTGCCGTACCGGTACCGCCGGCTTCCTCAAGCACCTCTCGGCTGACCGAACACGGACAGCCGGTGCCTTTGGAACACGTCATCCCCGCGAGCGGGACGGTGACGCGCTTGCCATCCTCGAACTTCATGCCGATCGTCTCGCGCGGCGTGTGCAGCTCGGCGACCTTCGCGAGGCCCAGTGGGGTCTCTATGATCGCTCCGCGCTTCGGCGCCCGTGACTTGAAGTCCTTGTACGCCTCGAACTCATAGCGCAAACAGCACATGAGTCTGCCGCACAGTCCCGAGATTTTCAAGGGGTTTAGCGGCAGGTCTTGTTCCTTTGCCATACGAATCGATACCGGCTGAAACTCGCCGCCGAAACGGACGCAGCACAACTGCTCGCCGCAGTGCCCGAGACCGCCCACCATTCGGGCCTCATCGCGGACGCCGACCTGACGCATGTCGATGCGCGCCTTGAACCGCGCAGCGAGGTCCTTGACCAGCTCACGGAAGTCGACGCGCTCTTCGGCGACGAAGTAGAAGACTATCTTGTCGCCCCCGAACATGTACTCGACGTCGATGGGCTTCATATCGAGCTTGTACGAGTTTATGAGCTCGCGGAAGGCTGGCATCGCCTCGCGCTCCTTGCCCTCAAGCTCCTCCTGATAGGAGAAGTCCTCGGGTCCGGCGACGCGCATGACCGGCTTCAACGGCGCGGTGAGCTGGGAAGGCTCCACGTCGTGAGGTGCGGCCGAGACGAGTCCGATCTCTATTCCACGCTCTGTATCGACGATCACCGAGTCGCCCTCTTCGGGCGTCGTGCCGGCCGGGTCGAACCAGAGCTGCTTGGGTGCGTAACGCAGCTTCACTCCCACTACCGTGGGCATCGCAACACCTCTCGAATATCGAAAAGCATGGCCTCGATGGCCAGCTGGGGGCTCACATTATACGAGATGCGCCGCCGAGCATCGTTGACGGCGTTCAAAGCGGTCACCGCGGCACCCGGAGTGATGATCGCGCCGACCTTTTCCATGGAGTCCATGACGTCACGATTGACGACGAGATCGTCGACTCCTTGGGCGATCACGAGACAGTCGCGCAACCAGCTCTCGGCCACATTGAGAACCTCGCCCACGCCCTCACGCTCGCGAGCGGTGAGTTCGCGCTTGTGCCGGTCCTCGAGCTGCTTGCTGCCGCCTTTACCGAGATAGTCGGCCCGTTCCTTGAACTCCGCGGTCTGCACCGCTTTGACCTCTTCGAGCGGTGCCTTGACCACGGTGAGCAACTCCCGCGCCGCCATGAGTACGTCGAGGTCATCGGCGAAGCACAGGTCGGCGAGGATGCGCAGGATGGCCGCGCGGGCTTCTCGGCGGGCGGGGCTGGCGAGGAAGTCCTTGGCGCGGGCGACCACGCCCCCCGCAGCTGCAAGCGCGGCGGCGGCCTCCTCGGGATCCGCGCCGGTCTTGGCGACTAGGATCGCCGCAGACTCCGATGGCGGGATGCGGCGAAAGCGCACGACCTGACAGCGAGACGAGATCGTGGGCAGCACGGCGTCGAAGGAGTGAGCCATCAAGACGATGATGACGTCGTCGGGCGGCTCCTCAAGCGTCTTGAGGAATGCGTTGGCCGACGCGTCGTTGAACAGGTCGGCGCTCTTGACGAGGTAGACCTTGTGCTTGCCATCGATCGGCGCGAGGCTCACGTCGTGAATGATGTCCTCGATCTGCTCCTTGAGAAAGCCAGCAGCGCCCTCCGGTTCGATGAGGTGAACGTCGGGGTGGGCACCTCGGCGAATTCGATAACACTCGCCGCACGTACCGCAACCGTCGTCATCACAGATGATCGCGCACGCAAGCGACTTGGCTGCGGTCCCCTTACCCGAACCAGGCGGCCCTACGAACAGGTACGCGTGACTGACCTTGTGCGACTCGACCGCGGCGCGCAGGAAGCCACCGACCCGCTCCTGGCCGACGAGGTCGTCGAAGACGCAGGGGCTCACAGCTCGGCCCCAAGCACGTGGGCAAGCGCGGGCAGGTCGGCGAGGGCGGCCGCGACCCGCACCGCGACGGAATCGATCTCGCCGGCAGCGTCAACCACCCGCACGCGAGCTGGCTCCTCGCGCGCGATCGCGAGAAAGCCCGCGCGGACACGCTCGTGAAACGCGAGGTCCTCGGCTTCAAGACGATCGGTGGCATCGGTGGTGGCTCGGGCGATACCGAGCGCCGGCTCGATATCGAGTAGGACGGTGCGGTCCGGTACGAGGCCGCCGGTCGCAGCGCGGTTGAGCGAGGCGACCTGCGCCAGGTCGATGCCGCGAGCGTGACCCTGGTAGGCGGTGGTCGAGTCGTAGAAGCGGTCGCACAGGACCACCTCGCCGGCCTCAAGTGCGGGCTCGATGACCTCGGCGACGATCTGCGCGCGTGCGGCTTCGTACAGCAGCAGCTCGGCCACGTCGTCGAGACCGGTGTTGGCGGGGTCAAGCAGGATCGCGCGGACGGCCTCACCCACGGTCGTGCCGCCCGGTTCGCGCAACGAGCGCACGCGCAGCCCCGCGGCTTCGAGCCGATGAGCGAGCGCTGTGAGCTGCGTCGACTTGCCGCAGCCCTCCCCGCCCTCAAAGGTGATGAGCACGCCGCGATCGCTCATGACCGCTCTCCATGCTCGGCGCGCCACTCCGCCGGCGCGAGTGCGTAGAGGTCCGCGCCGGTCGCATCGACGGCGACGAACGCCGGGAAGTCGTTGAGTGTCAGCCGCACGAGGGCTTCGGTGCCGAGGTCGTCGAATGCGACCGGCTCGGCGGCCACGACGTGGGCGCCGAGCAGCGCCGCGGCGCCGCCCACCGCCGCGAAGTACACACTGCCCGTCGCGGCGAACGCGGCGCGCGCGGATTCGGAGCGCGCTCCCTTGCCGATGGTCGCGACGATGCCGGCCGCGAGCAGCGCGGGGGTGGCCGCATCCATGCGGCCGGCGGTGGTCGGCCCCACCGAGCCGGCCGGATAGCCGTCGACGGCCGGCGTAGGGCCGGCGTAGAAGAGCACGTGCCCGGCAAGACCGTGCGGGAGTTCGCCCGCCTCGGCGAGTGCGGCGAGCAGCCGCTCGTGCCCGACGTCACGCGCGGTGTAGACGGGACCGGAGAGCAGCACCTCGTCGCCGACTGCAAGCAACGCGAGCGATTCGCGCGACACGGGCAGCTCGATGCGGATCGCCTCAGACATGCGCGGCCTCCTCGGCGGGTAGCTCGCATTGCTCGGCCTGGCGCCAGTCGAGCGTCTTGAACGCGTAAGCGGCAGCAGCGATGACGATGGCCGAAGCCACCCACAGCGTGATGCGCGGGCCGGTGAGGTACACCTCGTCGTAGGGAACGCCTGAACGCGCCACCACGTTGCGGATGATGCCGGCAACGACGTCCCCGAGCGGCGCCATCACGATCATGGAGAGCAGAAGCGACACCCGAATCACCGATTCCTGCGCCGTGAACACACGGCCGCGGATCGAGTCTTCGGTGGTTCTGACCACGTAACTGTTGCCCGCGACGGTCAGTGTCGCGATACACGCGCCTGCGAACATGGTGAAGATGCAAGCGATCCAGTACTGCTGAACGCTCGCGAACCCGAGCATCGACACGCCGAACGTGGCGACGCTGCCCGCGAAGAGAAGCTGCAACCTCAGACGCCGCTCCACCTGCGGCACGATGAGCGCGCCGAGAACCATGCCGATCGCCAAGCAGACCAGCACAAACGTCTGACGCGAGCCAACGAGCGCGGCGAGCGCGGGGATGCCCGCCAACAGCGGGATGCCTCCGAACAGGTTGCCGCTCTCCTCGGCGATGTAGACGATGCCGACCGGGATGATCGCGCCGCCGCCGAGTATCGCAAGCCCGATGACGAGCAGCAGGCTCCGCAGTTCGACGTGTGCGCGCAGGAAGCGGAACGAGTCGAGCACGTCCTTGCCGAGCAGCGACAGGTCGAGCGGTCCGGTCGCGCTGGCCGGTTTCGCCTTGACCGCGATGAGCGCGACCATCGTTGCGGAGAAGATGAAGGTGAACGAGTCGAGGATGACGCCAGCTCGCTCGCCGAGAAGCGCGGGTGCAAACACGCCCACGAACCGTGTGATGATCGGCAGCCCAGCACCGAGCACCCATCGCACGAGCGCTTCGAAGCCGGCGAGGATGGCGGCCACCGCTGAGAGCCCCACGACCATGCTGGCCTGCTGCGTCGTGTAGGAGAGCCCGTTTGCGGCCGTGATGTCGTTCTCGTCAACGAGGTACGGGATGAGCGCGTTGCGTGCCGGCCAGAAGAACAGCGACGCCGTCTCCATGAGCAGCACGACGGCGTAAATGACCCACAGCGAGTTCGTCCAGACGAGCGCGAGCGCAAGCACCATACGCACCAGGTCGGCCGTGATCATGACCTTGCGCCGGTCGAAGCGATCCACCAGTACTCCGGTGAACGAGCTCAGAATGAGCGCAGGGACGATCTTTGCGATGAGGATTCCGGCGACAGCGAACGACGAGCCGCCGGACAGCTTGGTGACGAGTGGCATGAGGAAGCCGATGACGAGCCAGTCGCCGATGCCGCTGACGAACTGCGCGTACCACAGCCGCCGGAAGCCTTTGTTGCGAAGCAGGCGCCGATACCCTCCCTTGTTGGAGGCTTTCGGCGGCGCGCAATCCGGCTGCGGCGCGGCGAGCGCATCGCTCACGCGCCCACCTCCACGCTGACCGAGCGGATCGCCGAGCACCCAAGGTTGACCGCAACCGGAAGTGCGGCGATGTGGCATGGTGCGGTCGCGACGTGCACCGCGAGCGCGGTCGTGTCGCCGCCCAGGCCTGCCGGGCCGATACCGGTCGCGTTGACGGCGGCCAACAGTTCGGCCTCGAACGCAGCAAGCTCAGTGCTGGCCGCTGCGCTTCCGATCTCGCGCAGCAGCGCCTTCTTCGCGAGACCGCCGACCTTGTCGAACGTAGCGCCCACGCCCACGCCCACAAGAAGCGGAGGGCACGCGCCGGTGGCCTTCCGTGCGACGGCCTCGAGCACGACCTGCATCACGCCCTCGCGCCCTGCACTGGGCACCAGCATCTCGATACGGCTCGCGTTGTCGCTGCCACCGCCCTTGAGCATCACGTGCACCGTGGCGCCGGTACCAGCGCGCGCACCGGTGACGATATCGACGAACGCCGGTGTGTTGTCGCGGGTGTTCTCACGGTCGAAGAGCGCGTCGCGCACGACGCTCATGCGCAAGTTCGCCGCCGCGTACGCCTGCGCGACCGCGGCGTCGATCGCGGCCTGCACGTCACCTGAGATGCTCTCGTCGGCGCCGAGCTCGATGCGCACCCACACGGTGCCTGTGTCCTGGCACAGCGGCATCGCGTCGCGCTCTGCGAGACAGGCGTTGTCGAGCAGCTGCGTCAGGACCGCCCGTCCGCGCGGTGAGCGCTCGTGTTCGGCGGCCTCGCGAAGCGCCACGAGGGCGTCGGGTCGCAATGAGGCCGCCGCTTGGGGGATGGCCGCGCGGACAGCGTCCGCGATGATCGCCGAGGCGAGCACGCTACCCCCGGAGTCCGAGCGAGTCGAGCGCCTCGGCGATCGTCGCTGCGGACGCTTGGAGCGCTTCGCGCTCCTGGGCGGTCACCGGGAGCTCGACGACACCGAGCACGCCGTCGCGCCCGAGCCGAGCGGGGACGCTCATGTAGACGTCGGCGATGCCGTACTCCCCCGACAGGTACGCGCAGGTGGGCAGCGTCTCGCCGGTGTCGCCGAGTACGGCACGCACCATCGAGACGACGCTTGCGGCGGGCGCGTAGAACGCCGAGCCGGTCTTGAGCAGCGCGACGACCTCGGCGCCGCCGAAGATCGTGCGCTCGACAAGCGCGGCGACGTCATCGGCGGGAAGCAACTCGGTCAGAGGCTGGCCGGCAACGGTCGAGAAGCGGGGCATGGGCACCATCGCATCGCCGTGTGCCGCCATAGCGAGCGCATCGATATCGGTGATGGCGGCGCCGGTCTTCTCCGCGATGGCGTAGGCGAAACGCGCCGAGTCGAGGACACCGCCCATGCCGAAGATCCGATTCGTCGGAAAGCCACAGACGTTCTTGGCGAGGTAGGTCATCACGTCGAGCGGGTTGGTGACGCAGATGATGATCGCGTCGGGCGAGGCCGCAGCCACCTGGCCGATCACGCTCTCGACTATCGCGCGGTTAGCCGCGAGCAGATCGTCGCGGGTCATGCC
>JAAXWY010000023.1 GCA_013334745.1 Coriobacteriia bacterium | reverse complement strand
CGAGGCCGCTGAGGCGCTGTGGGCGACAAGCGCGGGCGTGGTGCGGCTCGACCGCGCCGGGCAGCCGGCGACAGCGCTTCAGGCGCCGACGCCGAGCGCGCCGACGCTGTCGTGGGCCCAGGGAGGTGAGCGCTCGTGATGGCACGCAGACCCGGCGGTACCGACCGCCCGCTTCGTATCGCGGTGCCGAAGGGCGCGTTGTTCCCCGACTCCGTGCGGTTCCTCTCGGCGGCAGGGTTCGACACGACGACGCTTGCTGATCCGGGCAGGCAGCTCATCGTGCGCACGCCTGAGGCGGAGTTCATCATCGGCAAGCCGACCGACATCCCGGTCTACGTCGCCTACGGTGCCGCGGACTGCGGTATCGGCGGCAAGGACGTCCTCATCGAGCAGGGCCTGGAGGTCATCGAGCTCGTCGACCTGAAGTTCGGCGGGTGCCGGTTCGTCGTCGCCGAGCCTGAGGATGCGGGCGCGGAGATCAGTGAGCGCGCGCGCCACCTCGGCGTCATCCGCGTCGCGACCAAGTACCCCACCATCACGCAGGCGCACTTCGACGCCAAAGGCGTGCAGGTCGAGATCGTCAAGCTCAACGGCAACATCGAACTGGCGCCGCTCATCGGCATCGCCGACGTCGTCGTCGACATCACCGCGACCGGCACCACGCTGCGCGAGAACAAGCTGCGCATCGTCGAAGACGTACTGCCCAGTACCGCGCGCTTCGTAGGCAACCCCGCGGCGGTCCGAACCGACCCCCGCGTCCTGGCTCTCGCCGACACGATGTCGGCACTCTCGGTAGAATCGTCCGATGCGGGCACCGCGTCCGCGGGTAGCGACACATCCGTCGCCCCCTGACCACCGAAAGGAACCGATGCACCCATGATGCGTCGTATCGTGCTTGAGCGCGGACAGCGCCTGACCGAGAAGGACCTCGCCAGAAGCGGGGGAGTCGACGCTGAGATCATCGGCGTGGCCGCCCGCATCGTCGATGACGTGCGTGCGCGCGGCGACGAGGCGGTGCGTGAGTACACCGCGAGCTTCGACAAGGTCGAGCTCGCCGACTTCCGCGTCACCCCCGAGGAGATCGAGGCGGCTGTCGCGGCAGTCGAGCCGGAGTTCCTCGACGCCATCGCGGCAGCTGCCGGCGCCATCGAGGACTTCCACAAGCGGCAGCTGCCGCAGAGCTGGTTCACCGCACAGGAAGGCGGCGTGTTCCTCGGACAGAAGGTCACGCCGCTTCGCCGCGTGGGCATCTACGTGCCCGGCGGTCGCGCGAAGTATCCCTCCTCGGTGCTCATGAACGCCATCCCCGCCATCGTCGCCGGGTGCGATGAGATCGCGATGGTCGTGCCGCCCGCGGCCGACGGAAGCGTCAACCCCTACACACTCGCGGCCGCCGCGGAAGCCGGTATCGACGAGATCTACAAGGTGGGCGGCGCTCAGGCCGTCGCCGCGCTCGCGTACGGCACCGACACCATCCAGCGCGTCGACAAGGTCGTCGGCCCGGGTAACGCCTACGTGACCGCCGCCAAGAAGCTCGTAATGGGCGAGGTGGGCATCGACATGCTCGCCGGTCCGTCCGAGGTTCTCATCCTCGCCGATGAGACCGCCGTGCCAGCGTTCGTCGCCATCGACCTTATGGCGCAGGCCGAGCACGATCCGCGTGCCGCGACCTATCTCGTCACCACCGACCCCGAGCTGCCCGATCTCGTCGAGGACGCGCTCGAGCTGCTGCTCGAGGAGTCGCCGCGCGGCGACATCACTGCGCGTTCGCTGACCGACAACGGCGTCATCATCGTGTGCCCCGACATCGTGGCTGCGCTCGACACCTCCGACCTCGTCGCGCCCGAGCACCTCGAGGTGATGATGTCGGAGCCGCTCGACCTGCTCGGCAGCATTCGCAACGCGGGCGCGATCTTCCTCGGTCCGTGGACGCCCGAGAGTGTCGGCGACTACGTCGCGGGGCCCAACCACGTGTTGCCCACCGGCGGTACCGCGCGCTTCAGCTCGCCGCTGTCCGTCGACGACTTCGTGAAGAAGTCCAGCGTGCTCTCGTACAGCTTCGAGGCGCTCGAGCTCGATGGCGAGACAGTGCTCGAGATTGCCGGCAAGGAAGGCCTGTGGGCGCACGCCCGTGCGGTCAGCCTGCGCGTCGAGGCGGTCGCCGAGTACGTCGACGAGGAGTTCGGTGACGACGTCGAGGATGACGCCGCCGACGAGGACGGTGACAACTAGTGTCCCCACTGCGCCCATCACGCCCTGAACTCGAAGATCTCGTTCCCTACGACGCCAAAGAGGTCAAAGCAGAGGTCGTCCTCGCGAACAACGAGCACCCGCTCAATCTCCCGAGCGAGGTGCTTTCCAAGCTCAAGTCGCACCTCTCGGAGTTTCCATTCAACCGGTATCCGGATCCCACGGCACACGCGCTGCGGGAACTCATCGCCGAGGCCAACGGCCTCGACGCCGAGAACGTGCTCGTGGGTAACGGCGGCGACGAACTGATCTTCGACCTGCTGCTTGCGTGGGGCGGGCCGGGACGCACGCTGCTCGACATGCCGCCGACGTTCTCGATGTACGGAATCGACGCGCAGGTCACGGGCACCAACGTCGTGCGCGTCCCGCGTCTGGCCGACTTCTCCATCGACGAGGAGGCTGTGCTGTCGCGCGTGGCCGAGGGCGACATCGACATCGTGATCGTCGCGAACCCCAACAACCCCACCGGTGGTCTGGCTAACGAGTCGTTCCTCATCGACCTGCTCAAGTCCACCGACGCGCTCGTCATGGTCGACGAGGCGTACTTCGAGTTCTCGCGCCACACGATGCGACCGCACATGTCGCGTTACGAGAACCTTGTGCTTCTCCGCACGTTCTCCAAGGCGTTCTCGCTTGCAGGTCTACGGATCGGCTACGTGCTCGGGCAGCCCGACGTCATCTGCGAGTTCATGAAGGTGCGCCAGCCCTACTCGGTCGATTCGTTCTCGCAGATGGTTGCCAAGACGGTCTTTCGGGAGCGCATGGTCTTCGAGACCGGCATCCGCGACATAATCCGCGGGCGTGACGTATTGCTGCACGGGCTGTCGGGCTTTGAGGAGGTCACGGTCTTTCCGAGCGAGGCGAACTTCGTCTTGTTCCGCGTCGAGCACGCGGCCGCTCTCTGGCGCGACCTGCTGCACAACCACTCGGTACTCATCCGCGACTTCTCAAGGGGCTCGGGACTCACCGACTGCCTGCGTGTGACGGTCGGAACCGACCAGGAGAACGAGCGCTTCCTCGCGGCGATGGCGGACTGTCTGGCGCACCGCAAGGTGAACGGGATTCTCGCGGCCGGCGAACGCAGCTGATCGCATGACGGAAGGGGAGATCATGGGCCGTTCGGCAACCGTAGAGCGCGCGACGCGCGAGACCGACATCACGGTGACGCTCGACCTGGATGGCCGGGGGGCGACCACGGTCGAGACAGGCGTGCCGTTCTTCGACCACATGCTTGATGCGTTTGGTCGGCACGGGTTGTTCACCTTGTGCGCGAGTGCCAAGGGTGACCTCGAGATCGACGCACATCACACCGTCGAGGACGTGGGAATCGTTCTCGGCCAGGCGTTCTGTGAGGCGCTTGGCGACAAAGCGGGCATCACTCGATTCGGCTCGTGTGTGATGCCGATGGACGAGGCGCTCGTGCTCGCGGCCGTCGACATCTCCGGTCGCGGCGCGCTCTACTACGCCGTCGACCTGCCCATCGAGATTATCGGGACGTTCGACACCACGCTCGCCAAGGAGTTCCTGACCGCGTTCGCGACCAACGCGGGTCTCACACTCCACGTCCGCACGCTGGCCGGCGACAACGCGCATCACATCATCGAGGCGGCGTTCAAGGCGGTCGCCCGCGCGCTCAAGGACGCGGTCGCCATCGATCCGCGTGTCAGTGGCGTGCCGTCCACGAAGGGCGCGCTGTGAGTCCTCGCATCGCAATCATCGACTACAAGATGGGCAACCTGCGCAGCGTCGAGAAAGGCTTCGAGCACGCGGGGGTGCCCGACGTCGTTGTCACTGACGACCCCGCGGTCGTCGCCGCGGCCGATGGCATCGTGCTGCCGGGTGTGGGCGCGTTTCGCGACGCGAGTGCGAACCTGCGCGAGAGCGGCGTCGAGGACGTGCTGCGCGAGCGCATCGCCGCCGGCACGCCGTTTCTCGGCATCTGCCTCGGCATGCAGCTGCTCGCCGACGTCGGGTTTGAAGAGGGCGAGTACGAGGGTCTCGGGCTCATCCCCGGCGTGTGTGACAAGCTGCCCGCCGGCGTGAAGATTCCGCACATCGGCTGGAACACCGTCGAGTACCCGGTCGCAAGCCCACTGTTCGAGGGAATCCCCGAGTCAACCGCGTTCTACTTCGTGCACAGCTATCGGCTCTCACCGCGCGACGAGAGCGTGATCATCGGCTCGACCGAGTACGGCGTGCGCTTTGCCGCTGCCGTGCAGTCCGGAAACGTCTTCGCGGTGCAGTTCCATCCCGAGAAGTCATCGACGATGGGGTTGCACCTGCTCTCCAACTTCGGCCGCATCGCAGAAGGGGCACGCTCGTGATCGTCTTTCCCGCCATCGACATCTTGGGTGGTCGTGCCGTGCGCCTCGCGCAGGGTGACTACCACCGCGTGACTGTCTACAACGAGGATCCCGTCGACCAGGCTCGGCGGTTCGTCGACGCCGGCGCCGAGTGGATTCACGTCGTCGACCTCGACGGCGCGCGCGACGGCGTGCCGGGCAACATCGCTGTCATCGAGCGCATCGCGCGCGAGACCGGCGCCCGGCTCGAGGTGGGCGGCGGAATCCGCACACTCGAGACGATGGGGCGGCTGACCGAGGCCGGCGTCGAGCGCGTCGTGATCGGCACCAAGCTCGTGACCGATCCCGAGTTCGTACGCAAGGCCGTGAGCTGTTGCGGCGAGTCGGTCGTCGCCGGCGTGGATGCGCGTGATGGCATGGTGTGCGTCGAGGGTTGGCGTGAGGGCACCGTCGCAAGCGCGCAAACGCTCGTGGCCGAGCTTCGCAACCTCGGCCTGCGACACCTCGTCTACACCGATATCTCGCGCGACGGCATGCAGACCGGCATCTCGGCGCCGGCGTACGTGGGCATGGCCGTGAGTGCGGGCTTCCCGGTCGTTGCGAGCGGTGGCGTGTCGACGCTTGACGACATCCGCGCGCTTGCCGAACTCGGCCCCGGCGTCATCGAAGGCGTCATCGCAGGCCGAGCGATCTATGAGGGTGCATTCACCGTTGAAGAGGCGCTCGCTGTTGCGGCGTCCGTGAAGGATGCGTGACGCGCGCATGCTGATGAAGCGCGTCATACCCTGCCTCGATGTCCACGCCGGCCGCGTGGTAAAGGGCGTCAACTTCGTGAACCTGCGCGATGCCGGCGACCCCGTCGAGATGGCGGCCATCTACGACAAGGCCGGCGCCGATGAGGTCGTCTTCCTCGACATCACCGCCACCCACGAGGAACGCGCTTCGATGCTCGACGTCGCCACGCACACGGCCGAGGAGTGCTTCATCCCGTACACCGTGGGCGGTGGTATGCGCTCCGCTGAGGACATCCGCGCCATGCTCAAGGCCGGTGCCGACAAGATCTCGCTCAACAGCGCTGCCGTGCGCGACCCCTCGCTCATCACGCACACGAGCCGCATCTACGGCGCGCAGTGCATCGTGGTCGCGATCGACGCGCGACGTGTGGCGGGCGGGCGTGACCGCTGGGAAGTCTTCATCAACGGCGGCCGCATCAACACCGAGATGGATGCGGTCGAGTGGGCGCGCGAGGCCGAGCGTCTCGGCGCCGGCGAGATCCTGCTCACGAGCATGGATTGCGACGGCGTGAAGGAAGGCTTCGACATCCCGCTCACGCGAGCCATCACCCGAGAGCTCAACATCCCGGTCATCGCCAGCGGGGGAGCGGGGCAGCTCGAGCACTTCGCCGAGGCGGTCGTGGAGGCCGACGCCGATGCGGTGCTCGCGGCGAGCGTGTTCCACTTCGGGACGTTTACCGTGCGCCAGGTCAAAGAAGCGATGGCGGCGGCGGGGGTGCCGGTAAGGCTGTAGGGGCCGCTGCCCCCGAGAGTGCCGCAGCAGACTTCGGAGGAACCCCAGCCTCGATGCGAATCGAGGCTCGAACCACCGAGCGCAGACTACGGCTCGTATGGGCCGATCCACTTCTCGTAGATCGACTTGTACTCGCCCGACTCTATGATCTTGGCAAGCGCCTGGTTTATGGCGAAGGCGAGGTCGGGGTTCTCCATCGCGACACCGAAGCCGCACATCTCCATGGTCCCATTCTGCCAGACGATTGCGAGCTTCTTGGCGGGGTCCTTGACCATCATATTGGTGGCGGGGAGCTCGGCAAGGACCGCATCGACGGTATCGGCCTGGAGTGCGGCGAACGTCTGACTGGTCTTCTTGAACGGCACGATGATGACGCCCTCGCGCTTGAGGTTCTCGGTGGCCCACCACTCTTGGCTCGTGCCGGACTGGACGCCGAGCTTCTTGTCCTTGAGATCCTCAAGTGCGTTCAGGGTTGAGCCCTCCTTCATTGCAATCGCCTGCTTCACCTCGAAGTACGGGGCGGAGAAGATGATCTTCTTCGTGCGCTCATGATTGATAGTGAGCGAGGAGGCGATGACGTCGAACTTGCCAGCATTGACGCGCGGGATCAGTTCATCGAACTTCTGCGGCGGTAGGTAGTTGATCTCAAGCCCCATTTCCTTGGCGATGGCGGTCATGAGCTCCACATCGAAGCCCTCCGGCTGGTCGCCGTTGAGCTGCTCCATCGGCGGGAAGTCGAGGTCGGAGCCGACCGTGAGCTTGCCCGGCGTGACGAGTTTGTACGTTGCCGCCGGCGTGGCCGGCGCGCTTGGCGCCCGCCCTGTCGACCCGCTGGGCGCGCCTGCACTCTTCGAGGCGCCCTTACCCCCCGGCCCGCCGGTGGCGAACATGAACCCACCGAGCAGCGCCGCGCAGAGCCCGATCACGATCGCGTAGGGCAGCCAGCCGTTACGCCGCGGATGACTCGAGCCCGCCGATGTCGTCGTCGGGGCGGGCGAGAAGCCGGCTGTCGCAGCGGTAGCCGGGTGGCTGCGTGTCGGGAGCGGGCCGCCTCCGAGTGCCGTGCGAAACTCAGACGCACTTGCGAAACGATCCACCGGATCCTTGGCAAGGGCACACATGATGGCGGGCGGCAGATCGGCTGCGCCGGCGAACGCTTCGGGCGGCAGGTCGACGGCCGGCTCGTGCACTATCCGGTACATGATGGTCGTGGGCGCGACGTCGGCGAGCTCGCCAAACGGGTTCTTGCCCGCGAGCATCTCGTAGGCGATGACGCCGATCGCGAAAAGGTCGGCGCGCGCGTCAATCGGCTGACCGGTGACCTGCTCAGGCGCCATGTATCCCGGCGTGCCCATGATCGTTCCGGCCTGTGTCAGAGTGGCCGACGATCCCACATGAGCGATTCCGAAGTCAGCGAGTTTCACTCGTCCGTCGTGGGTGATGAAGACGTTGTCGGGCTTGATGTCTCGGTGGACGACGCCCTTCGAGTGGGCGTACCCGACCGCATCGAGCAGTTGATCCAGCACAGCATGAGTCGACTGGGGTTCGACCGCGCCCCCAGCGAGCACGTCGCCGAGGGTCTGCCCCTCGATGAGCTCCATAACGATCGCCGGATGGCCATCGTAGATGTCGGCGGCGTAGATCGTGACGATGCCCGGGTGGTTGAGTTGCGCGGCGGCCTTGCCTTCGCGGACGAATCTCGCGGCGAACTCTGTGGCGACAGTCGCATCGGCGTTGGCCGGAATCACCGGCTCCTTGATGGCGACTTCGCGCTCAAGCTTGGTGTCGAACGCTCTCCACACCACTGCCATCGCGCCACGCCCGAGTTCACCGCGCAGTTCGTAAGGACCGAGCATGTCGGCCATACGTCATCCTCCTCCTCGGCTGGACCCCCATGGCATTATACAGACGCTCCTGACGTGCCCGTACGGCGAGCAATTTGCCCGCTCAGGCACCTTGACGCGCTCACTTGGTAGACTGACCCATCACAGACAACGCACCGCGAGGAGCACTACATGTCAGATCGCGAACACGAACTGCTTCCAATCGATGAGTTCACCTACGACGCCAACGGCCTCATCCCCGCGGTCGTGCAGCAGCACGACACCCGCGAGGTGCTCATGGTCGCGTACATGAATCGCGATTCGCTGGCCGAGACACTCAAGACCGGCTTCACTTGGTTTTGGAGCCGCAGCCGCCAGAAGTACTGGATGAAGGGCGAGAGCTCGGGCCACACCCAGGAGGTCGTCGAGATTCGCTACGACTGCGACGCCGACTGCTTGTTGGTGCTCGTGAATCAGGCCGGTCCGGGCGCTTGTCACACCAACGAACGCTCGTGCTTCTATCGGCGCCTCTATCCCGAGGCGTCATCGCTGGCGAAGGGAGCCCCCAGTGAGTGACCAGCAGCGCCTGGGTGATGTACTCGAAGAGCTCTTTGCCGTTATAGAGGAGCGTCGCACCGCCGACCCCGAGGTCTCCTACACCGCCAAGCTCCTTACGGGCAACGAAGACTCGCTGCTCAAGAAGATCGCCGAGGAGTCCGGCGAGGTCATCATGGCCGCCAAAGACGCCGACGCCGAACACCTGCGCTACGAGGCGGGCGACCTGATGTATCACCTGCTCGTGGTGCTTGCGCGCTACGGCCTCACGCCGTCCGATCTCGCTCAGGAACTCGCGAGCCGGCGCTCGTAGCCGCGCCATGGTGATGACCGACGGCAGGCCACAACCGCGAAGCGAGCGGCGCGAACCGCTCTGGGACCGGGTCGACCGCAACCGTGTGCGCCTTGCGGGCTACGTCGTGCTGTTCATCGGCGGTTCTGCCATCGGGTCCATGGCGCTTGCGGCTGTGCCGCTCGCATTCGTTCGCTCGCTGCTCATCCACGACGTGGGCGTCTCGCCATGGGGCCTGTTCGTCCGAGACGTCGCAGTGCTTGGCGGCGTGATGGCCGCGATCGCCGCCGGCTGGGCGACGTTCACGCTGCTGCGATCAGAGAAGTGGCTGCTCGCCCGATTCTCGGCGGTACTCGTGCCGACTGGTGAGCTGCTCGACACGAAGTTCGCACTCAAGGATATGGCGATCGCCGCCGGCCTCCCGGTCGCGCCCGCGCTCTATCGCATCCCCGAGAGCAACACCAACGCATTCGTCTTCTCGGCCAACCGCCGGCGCCCTGTCATCGGTATCACTGAAGGCTTCACGGCCAAGCTCACGCTCGAGCAGCAGCGGGCGGTGTTCGCACACCTCGTCGCTCGGCTTGCGGCGGGCGACACGATCGTCTCGACGGGGATCACCGCCCTCATGTGGCCGATGCACGCGTGGCGCGAGGCCCGCCTTGTCTCCGACGAACCCGAGTTTCTGGTGCGCAGTCTTGATGCGATCGCCGAGATCCCCGACGATCGGCCCCCGGTGGACCGAGGCGGTGCCGTGTTCTACATCGTGTTCGTCGCCGGCTTCTCGTTGCTGGCGGAGTTCGTTGCCGCAGGTCACAGGGGCACGCAGCTGACGACCGCCGAGAAGGCGGATGCGGAAGGAATGCTGCTTCTCAAGGATCCGGTCGCGATGTTGTCGGCTCTCACAGCCGTCATCGAGCGCAACAACGTCGTGACCGCTGCAGGCGAGACGTTCGCAGAACTGTTCTACTGTTGGACGGGCATCGCTTCCGACGACGAGGAAGACCCCGAGTGGCGCCGCGTGGCGCGCTTGCGCGAGGTGCTGGGTGTGATGGGGGTCGACACGGCACCAGCCGAGCTGCCGGACGGCATGCTTGTCGCTCCGGTGGCGCCGAGAATCACTGATACGCAACTGCAAGGCCGAGAGGATGTGGGCGAGTGAGAGACGACCGGCCGACAACAGGCCGCATCGTGACCACCCTCATACTGTGGGGAGTGGGTCTCCTCATCGTGTTCGGGGCGATCATCGCGCTTGCAACCCTCGCGGCTCCCAAGACACCGAGCGACACGGCTCCCACGGTCGAGCCGAGCGCCTCGGTGGCTCCGACAGCTGCCCCCGCGGCCGTCGTGACGGCCCCTGCACCTCCTCCGCCCGCGCCCGTTCCCACGGCGACCGTGCCTGCGACTTCGACGGCGCCCACGTCGCGGCTGCCGCTCACGGGCATGACGGTCGCAATCGACGCAGGGCACCAAGCCAAGGGCAACCCGTCGCTGGAGCCTATTGGACCTGGATCGTCGACCAAGAAGCCTAAGGTCACCACCGGTGCAACCGGGGTGAGGAGCAGGGTGCCGGAGAGCAAGGTCAATCTGGCGGTTTCGCGCATGCTCGCGACTGAACTGAAGAGCCGCGGAGCGCGCGTCGTCATGGTGCGCACGACCCAGGACGTCAACATCGCCAACTCCGCGAGGGCGAAGGTCGCCAACGAGGCCGACGCGGACCTCTTCATCCGCATCCACTGCGACAGCGTCAACGATCGTTCGGTTCGCGGCCTGTCGACGATCGTCCCCGCATCCAACAAGTGGACCGGACCAATTCTCGCCGAGAGCAGGCGAGCTGGCGGATCCGTTCACAAGTCCGTCATCGCCGCGACGGGAGCCCACGATCGCGGGATCGATGACAGAGGCGACTTCACGGGGTTCAACTGGTCGAAAGTCCCCACAGTGCTCGTGGAGATGGGGTTTCTCAGCAACAAGAGCGACGATGCGCTGCTTGTCACGCCTGTTTACCAGCACAAACTCGCGATTGGGCTTGCGGACGGCGTCGCGAAGTACCTGAGTTCAAAGTAGGCGGTTCGCGGCATTAGCGTGTCTCAGAAGCCTGCCCCGTGCTCGGCATTGGACAGAAGGCGCGGGTGGCGGCAGACTGAGGTGCGGCTCGCAGGGGGAGGCTTGCGACCGGCATCTCACGGGGGAGTGAAACTGATGAAGCTGCGCCTTCTAGCGTTTGCCCTGATTCTTTCTGTGCTGATTTCGACGTTGCTGATTGCAGGTCCCGCCTGCGCCGTATCGAGTCCGGGAGGCAAGCCGATCCGGGCGTTCGCCGAGCTGGCTGGCGGTGGAGCGGCAGCTGACCGAGAGCCGGCTGCCGCATCGGACGACCCGCTACCCGGTACCCCCATCAATGCGTTTCCATACAGCGGCTACCTGTACGAAGACGACGACATGATTCGCTGCATCCAGTTGCGTCCGGGTGAGCAGCTCAACCTGCAACTGTACGGCTCTGCCGACACGGACTTCGACATCACCGTGTATACCGCCCAAGGTGAGACCGTCGCCAACTCGGCGGACGTTGTATACCCAGAGCTCGTTGAGCATGTGTCACCGGCTGGCGGTCTCTACATCGTTAACGTCCACGCCTACTCAGGTTCCGGGTCGGCGGTCGTGCAGGGCACGCGCTCGTTTGGGGCATACACAGGCCCGATACTCTACGTTCCGAGCTACCCTTCGTGGTTGGAGGAGATCGCGGTTCGTGGAACGATCTTCGGCACGGCCGGTATCGCTGGCAAGTCGGTTGTAGTCGAGCGCCAGGCGCCCGGTTCGGCCAGCTGGATTCAGCACGGGTCCGCTACGACCGACTCGAACGGACAGGCGTTCTTCACTGCTATCGCGGACAAGACCTACACCTACAGGATGCGTGTGGTCGGCGGAGCCACGTCCCCCACGGCGACCGCGGACGTCGTGCCCTATGTGAGCATCGACGCACCGGTGACGGCTCGAGTAGGCCGGTCGTTTGTGGTGCAGGGCTACGTGGGGCCGGAGCAGCCCGCGATACCCGGTGCGGTGCGCTTACAGTGCTTCAAGGGGTCGTCACTCAAGAAGACGATCAACGCAGGACTGTCGACTACGGCATTCGGCAACGGCTATCCCGGTACGTACTACGCAGCGCGGTTCAGCCTGCCGTCTGCAGGAAAGTGGACGATTCGAGCGGTAGTCGCATCGGGTCTGACAAATACATGGACAATGACCGATCGGCAAACGGTGTGGGTGAACCGACCGAGCCTGTCCATCTCCTCGAGTGGCGGGTATTCGACGTATCGTCGGTCGATTGGACTGTCATCCACCTTGAAGCGCTACACGGGCAAGCGCATGAAGGGTGCACGGGTACTGCTTCAGCAATCCTACGGCGGGTACTCCTGGACGACTGTGCGCAGACTGAGGACGAACTCAAAAGGTCGCGTCAGCGCGCGCGTGAAGCCCAAAGCGGAGCGGTACTACCGCTTCTACTATCCAGGCAACTCCACGAACAGCCCGCGCGCGAGCAGCACTAAATGGGTGCGCTCGTGCTGGGACGACAAGGAAGGCACCGCCAACTACACGGACGGATACTGGACGTCGCAGGTGTGGCTAACCAAGGGTAAGCACCAGTTCCGCACAAGAAGCACCTCGTCAGTGCAACATGTGTACTTGCGCAACAGCAGTTGGGGCAAGGTGGCCAACCAGAAACACATCCCAGCAAATCGCTGGCGCACATACTACGTGCGGGTGCCGAGTACTGGCTGGTACTACATGGGGTGGAAGGGTCTGTCGAATACCTCGGCAACGATGCATCAGACCGTATGGTGATCTCCCGTATTCGAGTGCCCTAGTCTTCCAGCGGAATGGAGTGAGATGAACATCGGCGAGGCGTACCGGGCACCCTTTTCTGACCGCAAATGGTTGGGCAAAGTAGCACTCGGCGTGCTGCTCACTCTCGTCCCAGTCGTTAACCTCGCAGTTCCCGGATGGGGCATCTCCTACGTCCGCAGCGTCGCCTCGGGTCGAAATGAGCTCCCGGAATGGGGGGATTTCGGCAAGTACTGGGTACAGGGAGTCTCGTTCGCGTTCGCATCCATGCTGTATTTCGTGCCGGCCTTCGCAATCGTCCTCTTGTTCGGTGCACCTGGCCTATTGATGGGTTCGCTGCAATCCGATGGTCTGAATGGGCTGGCGACGGCCTTGAGCTCACTCACGCTCGGCCTATCGCTCGCGGCACTCTACGTTCTGGCCGTGTCCGTACTCGTGCAAGCGGGCAGGTGCAACTACGCCGTCAACGGCAATTTCGGCGCAGCTTTTGACTTCAAGTCCATTCTGTCCGGAATCCGGGCCAATCCCGGCGCCTATTTCACCGCCTGGATACTGGACATCGTCACAGTCTGGGGAGTCTCTGTGATCGCCGGCTTTGCTGGCGGGCTCATTGGCGCTATTCCGTGCATCGGGCAGATTGCGGTGATAGTCCTACTCCCTGTGTTCATGGCACTAGGACTCGTTGCGGGCACGTGCGTCAATGCGCTGTGGGGGCAGTATGCGGCCCTTGCTGGTGCGGGCGCGGCTCCCCGGATGGGTCTGCCGACACCCCCGTTTGGGGCGCAGGGACAGGCTCAGAATGGGTCGCCGGAGGCCCGTGCAGAATCGCACGCGCAGACCGTCCCACCTTCGGCCCAGGCGTCAGGTGCCTCGGGCTCCGGTCTGACGGGGCGTGCAGCAGTCGCGGCCGCTCTCGCTGGTGTCGTCAAGCCCCCGGCCCAACCGATCTCTGAGCCCGAGCCTATGCCTGAGGCGGTAGCCATCGTGGATCCCGATCCCGATCCGGATCCAGCGCCTGCTTCAGTGCCGGAGCCGGCGCCTGAGCCCGCACCCGTGCCTGTGGCGGGGCCAATCCCCGCCGACGTGTCAGAACCGGTGCCCACGCCGGCCCTCGTCCTCACGCCCGAGCCCGAACCCGAGCCCGCGGCGGAACCCGAGCCCGAACCCGCACCCGCGGTGGAACCCGAACCTGCGGTGGAATCTGAGCCCGAACCCGAGCCTGCGGTGGAACCCGAGCCCGAACCCGAGGCTTTCGCTGTCGACGCTTCTTCGCAAAGCGCTGGTGAAACCGCTGTGATTGAGATTGTCCGTACCAGCGGACCAGGCGCGCCCGGGGAGCGGTGGGTATTGCCGGGCACCGAGGTGCGAGTCGGTCGGGAGTCTGCTTGCTTCGTGAGCATCCCGGACGGCAAGGCATCACGCGTTCACGCGTACTTCCAGGTGCAAGGCTCTACGCTCGAGGTCCGCGATGCAGGGAGTAGCAACGGCACGTTCGTGAGGGGTGACGTGATCGGTGGGGACGTGGCGTCTGCCAATTCGGGCGATGAGGTTCGAATCGGGGACACGATCCTCCTTGTGAGGGTCGTGGAATGACCGTCTGCACCGACTCGATTTCAGCGAGGCGACTCCGGATAGTCTTGGTCTTGCTCACGGCTGCCGCAATCCTGGTGACTGCTCGCGTTGCGCACGGCGCAAACGTGACGGAGGCCGCAAAGAGCTCAGTCGTTGCTATCTCGAGTTCGAGTGAGGGCATCTTCGGTTCCGGCGTCTTCATCGCTCCGGGCCGAGTGCTCACGGCGGGTCATGTTGCGGATTACGTCGAGCAGGGTGGGTCCACCTGTCGAGTTGTGACTGACGATGGCGAGCAGTACCGCTTTGAAATCCTGAAGTCGAACAGCAGTCCGGACCTCGCCATACTGGAGCTCGACTCGAGCGTCGGTACGCCGATCGTGTTTGAGACCGCCCCCGTCGGAGTAGGCGATGAAGTGTGGGCCCTGGGGTACCCCCTGGGCTTGACCAAGCTGGTGGTGACGAAGGGAATCGTCAGCTCCCTGGAGCAGGAAGTCGAAGGCGAGGCGTATCTTCAGACTGATGCGTCAATCAACCCCGGCAATTCGGGAGGCCCGCTCCTTAACTCCGCTGGTCGCCTAATCGGGATAAACGTAGCCAAGGCCCAGATGACCGGCGTGGACAATGTGGGGTTCGCGGTGCCGCTCGCCGATGTCACGTCGTTTCTCGGGCAGTATGCACCCGCTGGGTCGGCATCCGGGACGGCAACCGGCTCCGTAACGACCGCAGGCCCGGTCGGTGGAGTCCCCGTAGGCGCCGCAGCGGGTGGATCGGCCCCCGACGACTCGGGGCTGTTTCTTCTCTTGTTGGCGGCGGCCGGCGGCGGGCTGATCTGGTGGCTCGTCGCAAATTCCGGTAAGCCCAGGTCGACGCCCGAGCAGCCTGGCCGTGCGGGCGCTCAAACACACGCGGACTCCCGGGGGGCGCGTCCGTCTGACCGAGGTATCTCACTCGAGGTCAATGGCCCCGACGGATTCCGTAGGGTTGATACGAGCTTGCCTGCTGTGATCGGTCGCTCAAGCGACTGCGAGATCACGGTGGCGGACCCTCAGGCCAGTAGACATCACGTCAGTATCACGTGGGAGGCTGGTACTCCTGTGCCGGTCGCACGCGATATGGGCAGCAGTAACGGGCTGCTCAGTGATGGGACCCGTACCAGTCGCATGGAGCTCCCGGTCGGGGGGTCACTGCGAGTCGGAGATACAACCATTACCCGTGTGAGCTGATTGCTTACGGCGAGAAAGGTGGTGCCATGAAGTGTCCTGAGTGCGACGGGGATAATCTCGAGGGGGCAGATCGTTGTTTTGCGTGTGGCAGCTCATTGCAGCCGCGATCTGAGCCGCAGTCCAAGTCCTCCACGATCGTGATCGCAGTGGCGGGAGCGGCTGCCCTCATTCTGGTTGTTCTCATGCTTTCCGCGGGAGGCGGCGGTTCGGGCGGTGGTGGCGGGATGACCGTGAGGGCTCCCGGCACGACATCGGGAACCGTCGTGGCAACCGGTGCGCCGACTCCGGCTCCGTCCGGTGGAGCGACATCTTCGCCGCCGGCTACGGCATCCACAGTTCCGACGAAGTCACCGTAGCTCGCGGGAAGGACAGCACAGCAATTCTCGACTATGCTGCGATGCGGGGTCAGCTGAGTACCGAGCGAACCGCTCGCAGGTTTGGTAGTCGTGCTTTGAGGGAGTTCACTGCGGCATTCGTCGCGTGAGTTGGGGAGACCACGAAGGAGGAATCTGATGCAGACAATTGCTTTCAGTGGCAACGCAGCGGGTCTGGTGGCGCTGCTTGATCAAGTAGCGCAGTACGAGTGGATATTCACCTGGGGAATGTTCATGTTCCTGCTCATCACTGCCGGTCAGGCAGCATGGGTGTTCATCGACTCGACTCAGAAGCGCCGCGCCGACAAGGCCCTGGTCCCCAGAATCATGTCCCTGGTCGGTGTCTTCTTCGTGATGCCCGCCTTCATCTTCAAGTTCACGGGTCAGGCGGACGGTATACGCCTCGCCGTTCAGCTCCTGGCTGAGCCTGGCCAGATCACCTACAACGACGCCATCTCATGGAACGTTAAGTGGCTCATCGCGGGGTACGGTCCGAAGATCGCGCTGCTGTCCATGCTCGGCGTTGCCCTCGGTACGCTCGCCTGCATTCTCTATGCTTCGACGGTGAGCCGCAGCCGTCCTTCGACCGAGTTCGTCAGTGCACTCAACAATCAGTTTGGTGAGCTGCGCCAGGAGATTCAGTCCGTCAAGTCCCGTCCCTCCGCCCCCACCGCGGCCGCGACTGTGGCACCGGGTTCCATGGGCTCGCAGGGGACGGTCAGTGAGAATCGCCGAGCGGCCGCGACGGTCATCGAGCGCCCCAACACGAGTGCCGCCACGATTCTGGAGCGCCCGGGTTCAATGGCTGAGCTTCGAGCCGTCAGCGGTGCGTCTGCGGGCAAGACGTGGAAGCTTCCCGCCTCGGAATCCAAGATCGGTCGCGACCCGGGAAACCTCGTTGCGATCGATGACGGCAAAGCATCGCGAGAGCATGCGCGCGTCCGCTTCGCCGATGGCGTCTTCACGATCACCGACATGGGGTCGAGCAACGGAACCTACGTCAATGAACGCCAGATTGCCGGGCAGACACCGCTCGCCGACGGCGATCTGGTTCGGATCGGAGACACGACGCTCGCCTTCAAGCCGGCGGGTGCGTGATGCGCCTGCCGAGGCGCGCGGCGCGGCTCGGCATCCTCGTAACTGCGTTGTGCTGGGCACTCATGCTCGTGGGGCCGACCTTGTCGAATGCCGCACCAGCAGGTCCTGCTACCGCGCCGGATAGAGTCCCCGTCCTGATCCTGGACGCGGGATTGGGGGATGCGGTCTACTACCGCACTCACTGGCTCGGTGAGCAGTCGGAGGTTGCGGCTTCCGGCGGCATTCGCTTGCTGACGAGCCCCCAGCCAGGCTGGTGGGCGGGGCAGGGCGCGCCCGACACCTACGTGTTGACGTCCAGCGATGACAGCGGGACGCCGAGTGGTGCTGTCATCGATGTGAAGTCAATAGCGTGGGCTCTCGACACGTTGGCCTCACGCAATACCGTGGGCCGGGTTGTGCTCGTTGCACAGGGGGCGACCGGGCTGCAGGCACGGACATACCTCGAGGATCTCGGCGTTGTTCGACAGTCAGATCGAGCGGACGTTGTTGGCCTTGTCCTGATGGGTACGCCGTCATCCGGGCTGACGTTGCTGCGAGACTACGGCGACCTTGATTCGTGGGAGCCGTTCGTCGCGGGGGCAGGACTCACGGTCTCCGACGTTGCCACGGGCAGCCCGTTGCTTGCGAGTCTCAACAGCGGTCGGTTCCCCGCAGTCCTGAAGTGTCTGGTCGTGCAGGGAATCGGGTCATCGATCGCTGGCTATCAGTCAGATGGACTCGTGCTGCCGCAAGATAGTGTGATTCCGACATCACTGGCGCCGTCGGCGCTCGACTACGTGCAGGTTCAGGCGCGGGCCAGTCAGACGTTGCCGCTAAGGGATGCATGGTTCAAGCAGACCAAAGCGGGTGGCCGTCTGACAGGCGCGGTTGACCAATCTGAGGCCGAGCGGCTCGCGCCGATGCCCGGCTATGTTACCGATGAACAGACGCGCCAACTGGTCAGGCGCTTCTACGAGACATGGTTCGCCGACGCGGCACCCACCACCCACATTTCGTCACGGTTGGTGATCGATGTGTCCGGGAGCATGCGAGAGGACCTCGGCCGGACGAAGAAGATCACCGCCGCCAAGCGTGCAGCCAGAGACTTCATCGGGGCGCTCGAGGCGCGCCAGAGTGTGCCCGACGCGGTGCCGGAGGATCTGGGCATCGTCTCGTTCAACACGCAGACTCGAGTGGTGGCATCGCCTGCGACAAGCCTCGACGCGGCCGACAAACGAGTTGCGGCGCTCGGGGCCGACGGCAACACGAACGTTGGCAAGGCCTTGCAGCAAGGGGTGAATCAGTTCGATGGCACACCTGCCGTTGCGGACAAGGTGCTCGTCTTCTTGTCGGATGGCCTGAGTACTGCGGGAATGAGCGAGAAGGCCATCCTGTCCGGACCGGTCGCCGATGCCAAGCGTGCGGGGATTCGCATCGAAACGATTGCGCTCGGCGGCGTCGGTGACGCGGATGTGAAGTTTCTCAAGCGGATCGCACAAGCGACAGGTGGCTCGTTCCATAAGGCAGACGACTTGTTCGGGCTGCGCAGAGACTTCCTGCGTGCCCGCTATTCGAGTCTGGGAAGTGCTGGGCTAGACGAAGAGGTCAAGCTTGCCGGAAAGACGCCGGTCGAGCTCGGCACAATCCAGCCCGGTACGCGTCAGTTGGAGATAGGTCTCGTGCCTGATGAGGGCAGCTTGTCGTTTGAGATTCAGCGGGGAGGGCGCTCAGTCGCGGCTACGGAGCTGGCTGCCTCCACCGTGAAGGATGGGGTAGCGACCATCGCCATGCACGACCCCGTACCCGGGAAGTACACCGTCGTACTAACGGGTGAACAGGGCGCGCGCAAGGCTCAGGTATTCACGGTTTCACAGGCCAACGCGTTCAAGGTCGAAACCGTGGGGGCGCCGCAGGATGACACCGCGATGTTCCTGCTCGTGGGGGTGGGGGCAGTCGGTCTTGTCGCCGTGATCGTGACCATCGTTGCGAGCACGAGACGCCGGCGTGAGCAAGCGGAAGAGCCGACGGAGAACGCGGGTTCTCAGAATGAGGAGAACGGGAGCCAGATGTGATCAGCCTGGGCGGATTCTCGGTACCGGGTCCGCGCCCGTACAACGAGGACAACTACCTCATCAAGGATCTATCCGCCTACTCGTCGCAGCTCGGCGGTGTTCAGGCTTTCCTGATGGTCTGCGATGGCATGGGCGGACATCAGGGGGGTGACGTTGCCAGCCGGGTGGCGGCAGAAGCCGCAGAACGGTACGTCGACGACCTCGTCGAGCTTGCTCTGCAGTCGAAGATCGCACTGGACGTGAATCAGGCCTTGCGCGAGATCGCCTCGGAGGCCAGTGCCGCAGTCATTCGTGCTGCTGAGGCGGCGGGCGGTTCGAACATGGGCTCAACGCTTGTGGCCGCATTCGTGTCGCAGGACGAAGCGTGGATCGGTCACATCGGGGATAGCCGGGCGTACCTCATCCAGGGGTCGGACGCACAGCAGATCACCGTTGACCATTCCCAGGTCGGTCGCATGATCGCCGAAGGCATTCTCACGGAGGAGCAGGCTCAGAATCACCCCAGCAGAAACGTCATAGAACGGGCGCTGGGCTTTGGCGATGGCGACGTCGAGTTGAACCACGAGAATATTGGTCCAGCGGATGTCCTGGTGCTTTGCAGTGATGGGCTTTCGACGGTGCTCGCGGCGGCTGATCTCGTTTCGGTCTCGGCATCCGCTGCAGACGCGGGGGAGGCTGCCTCCCGGCTGACCGATGCAGCCGTCAAGGCCGGAACGGACGACAACACCACAGTCGTGCTGTACTGCCCGGACTGGAGCATGTTCCGGGCTCGGAATCCGCAGGCACGGACCAACCGACGCGCAGCGTCCAAGGCCCGCCGAGAGGCCGCGCGTCACGTGAATGCCAATAGGGCGTCATGGATCATCGCGGGCGTGATCGGTGGGTTGGTGGTTCTGATCTGGGCCGTGGCGGTGCTGAACTCTGGCGGGAGCGGAGGCGCACCGCCAGCGGGCGCAGTGAAATCGGCAGCCAGCACGACGAGCACGTTGACCGCGCCGCCCAAGAGAAGCCCCGATGCGTCGGGCTCGCAGCAGCCGTCGTCCAGAGAGCGCACCTACAGGGTCACCGGCAGGGACGTTGCGATTCGTACTGCTCCGACCCGCGGGGCTAAGTCGATGATCGGGACACTGATCATCGGCGCGGAGTTCAAGGCCGTCGAGAAGAGAATCGATGGCAAGAAGTGGTATGTGGTGTCGCGCCCGTCCATCCGTGAGAACGAACTCACGCCTGCGAAGGGCGTCGTACTCGCGAAGTCGTATCCAGAACCGCTCTACGTTGACGTCACCTCGAACATGTCGAGCATCAAGCTGCTCGATCGGGACTAGGGCCGAATCGGGACACCATGAGCGAGAACTTCGGACCATACGAGATTCGCGGACGGCTTGGGGCAGGTGCCATGGCCGTGGTGTGGCGTGCGTGGGATCCCAAGCTCGAGCGTGAGGTGGCCATCAAGGAGCCGATTCGCGCGCCGGGTATGTCGGAGTCCACGGCATCTGAGCTCGCGGAGCGTTTCGTGTTTGAAGGTAAGACAAGCGCTCGCTTGAGTCACCCGGGAATCGTTACCATCTACGCAGCCGATGTGTTCGACGGGCGCTCGGCGATAGTCATGGAGCTGCTGCGTGGGCACACTCTCTCGAATCTGATCGACAGCGGTCGGATGTCGCTGCCCGCCAGTGTCGGCGTGCTTGACCAGCTTCTCGATGCGCTGGACTACGCGCATACCATGGGCGTGGTGCACCGGGATATCAAGCCCGACAACATCTTCATCACCGAGGACGGTCGTGTGAAGCTCACCGACTTCGGTGTCGCGCACGTGAGCCGACTCGACGGAGTGACCGACGGTGTTATCGCGGGAACCCCCGGCTACATGGCACCTGAGCAGATTCGTGCCGAGTACGTGGACGGTCGGGCTGATCTGTTCGGTATCGGCGTCATCGCATACGAGATGCTGACTGGTCACAATCCATTCGGTGCTACCGATGGGCTCGACACGACGACCATCACCTTCCGCACGACAACGACGGTGCCACAACCCTTGCCGGGTGCCCTCGGGGTGCCGGCCGATGTGGAAGCCGTCATCCAGAAGGCGATGGCTCAGGATTCGGCGATGCGCTTTCAGTCCGCTGCAGACATGCGCTATCACCTTGCGCAGGCGATGGCGGGCGGCACAGGTGGAAGCGCGATGCTGGCCGATCTTACCGGTGGGCTTCCGGCATCGGGACAGGGCGTCTCCTTCACGACTTCCACGGTGGAGGCGCTCAAGACCAAGGCCCCCGATAAGGGGTCGCCAAGTTGGGTCATTGCAGTCTCGGGCGTCGGAGCGTTGCTCCTGCTGGGATTCCTTGCGATGGCGGCCGGCTCAGGTGGCTTCGGCGTCATGGCTGCCGCAGTCGCGGCGGTGGGCGGGCTTGTTTGGTGGCTGATGAGCCGCGAGCGCTCGAACTCGGGTGCGCCGACCGAAGCTGAGATCCTCTCGATGGGGCTGACGGGCAACGGCACTGCGGAGTGCATCGAGGTCCACATTCTGGGGCCGCATGAGAACCGGGTCGAGGTAGTCACGATACCCGCCCGTATCGGACGATCGGGCGACGTCGAAATCACCGTCGCCGACGACTCCGTCAGCCGTAGTCACGCGATCATCGAGCGTCGCGAGGGCTGGCTCTGGTTGCGAGACCTCGGCAGCAGGAACGGTACACAGCTGAACGGGACACTCGTAGCCGACGCCCCGCTCGGCATAGGCGCAGCGGTCACAATCGGCGAGACCGAGGTTCGCGTGCTCCGTGAGGGGCTGTAGTCGTTGAACGAGTCTGATCGACCACCCACAGAAGACGAGCTCGTGGATGCACTCGAGCGCCGATTCGCGGCCAGCTCGGCTCCGCAGGCTCCAGCGTCGCCAGCCCTCGGTGTAGAGCCTCCTCATGCTCCGGGTCGGTCGAACAGCAATCTGTGGGTCTGGGTTGCAGCCGGACTGTCCATTGGGGTTGTACTCATGCTGGTGTTCTCGTCGGGTGGCGGCTCGGGAGGGGGAATCCGAGTCGAAGCGCCATCGACCACCAGCGCGATTCAACAGGCAGCGCCGACGAGTGTGACGCCGCCTCAGTCGCTGGCGCCAACCGGCGCGTACTCGTCCGACGCGGCGATCATCGCCTACATAGCCGCATGTCAGGAAGGGAATCTCGACGCCGCTTTCGATCTTCGAACTATGGGATACCGAGCGAGTTCGACACCCGGCGATCTCCTGGTCACGCGCTCCAACTACGACTCGAACACAGACACGACGTACAACACCGCCGAGTTCGTGGACCTGCCTGCCGAGGAGACGTACACCTCCTCAATCACCGATCTCGGGGAACTCGACTGGCTCAACGTGAACGAGGACTACACCGACTCGAAGGAAGTGCAGTTCAATCTCTATGTCGGGGCCGAGTGGATGTTTGCCGGCACCATACACGTCGTACAAGAGGATGGGTACTGGTGCGTTGACTCGGCTGATCTCGGCACGATGTCCGGAGAGTAGTGCTCTAGCCCGCATGCAGGTGTCAGGCTCGCTCTAGTCGGCCTTTGATGCCTCGTGCAGTCGGTCGAGCTTCTCCGGAGACATCGATCGGACGTAGTCGGTCAGAAGCGCCCCTGTCTGCTTGAGCCGCTTCTTGCTCAGGTGAGCGCTCACATCTTTGGCTGTGTGGTATGTGGGGTCATCTCGCCACTCCACCCACGCTGCCGGGATCCCTGCGAGTTCGAATGGCTCGTGATCGCTCCAGCCGAATCTGCCGGTGTCCCGCATGAAGCTTGTCGGCAGGCCCGCGTGCTCAGCGGCACGGGCGAGGTCCTTTCGGAGGTCCTGAGGTCCCTTGTTCATGGTTCGGACGGTGAAGGCGTCCCCGACTGCGACCATGTCCACCGACACCATGCCCGCTGCGTCTCGCTTTTCGTCGCGCGTCATCTGCTTCACGAATGCGCGAGAACCGTAATGGTGGTGGTCGGGGTTAGCATCGACCATTTCCTCAGTCCCGAACATGACGAATACCACGGTAGGTGTGAGAGGAGATGAGCGAAGGACGCGCGCCAACTCAAGTACGGTTCCGCATCCGGATAGGTTGTCGTTTGCGCCGGGCGCGGGAAGCTTGGAGTCAATGTGCGCACCAAGGATGAGCGTTTGCCGAGACGAGCCTTCAAGCCGAGCCACCACGTTGTGGCTTGTCTTCCCGTTGGGCAGCTTGAACTTCTGAACAACCGGCTGATAGCCCATCGCTTCGAACTCACGAGATGCGTAGTCGACCGCGCGGCGCTCCGCGGCGCCCCCGCCCTTTCGTGGCCCAAACGACTCGAGCGCGACTACGTAGTCGAAAGCGGACTTCGCGCTGAAAGCCTTTGGCGGCGGCGCCGCTGGGGTGGCAATCAACGCGGGTTGGGTCGCAGGCGCACTCTGCGGGACGCTGGGAGTAACACTTGGCTCGGCGGCCTTCTGCTCAGTCACGGCCGGTGCACTGGCACTTGGCGTGGCTGAAGGCGAAAGGGCCGACATCAGGATGACAACACCTGCCGCCATGAGTGCGAGTCCGACCAGTGCCGCGATCAGCACGGCGCGTCCGGCGTTGCGGTCGTTGAACTCAGACATCGCTGCTCCACACTCCCCTAGTCGACAACGGGCACACCAGCTGCGCTCAGACTAAGCGGTTCCTGCAAGTCCGTGAAGCCGCCATAGCTTTGACGTACAATCAGAATTGGTGGAGCGGGGGGCGTCATCTCACGCGAACTAGGACTGCGATTGTGCATCCTATGGTCGCTGCTAGGGGGATTACCGCGTGCAGGACTCGTTTGGCCCATTCGAACTGCGGGGAGAACTCGGTCGCGGTGCCATGGCCGTAGTTTGGCGTGCATGGGATCCAGGTCTTGAGCGAGAGGTGGCCATTAAGGAGCCGGTGATTCCGCAAGGGACGCCTTCTGAAGTCGCTAGCGAGCTCGCGTCGCGCTTCGTGCGCGAGGGCAAGACCGTCGCGAAACTCAACCATCCCTGTATCGTTACTGTCTTTGACTCAGGCATTTACGGCGGCCGCCCTGGCATGATCATGGAGCTCATTGAGGGTGTCACACTGGCGGAGCTTCTCAGGGCGGAGTATCGCCTCGAAACGGAGGCTGCGCTCTCCGTGGAATTTCAGCTGCTCGATGCTCTGGGTTATGCGCACCAGCGTGGCGTGGTGCACCGTGATGTGAAGCCTGACAACATCTTCGTTACCACCGATGGTCACATTAAGCTTGCAGACTTCGGCATCGCTCGTCTTGCAGATCAGACTCGATACACGCTTGAAGGCACTGTCATGGGTACTCCGGGGTACATGGCGCCCGAGCAAGTCAGGGGGCTTCCCGCCGATGAGCGCGCGGATGTGTTTTCAGCTGGAGCAATTCTTTACGAGATGTTGACAGGGTCGAACCCATTCGGAGCGGGTGAGGGTATCGATTCGACATCGGTGATGTATCGCATTGTTCATGAGGATCCGGTCTTGCCCGATGGCTCCTCCTCTTCGCTGCCAATGTGCGCTGCGCTAATCGCGATGAACAAGCTGCCGTCTGCTCGATTCCAGAGTGCGGACGAGATGTCTTCGGCGCTTACCGCCAAGTCCACGATTCGAACTCCCTGCTCCAACGCCAAATCAAGACGGATTCCTGTTTGGGTAATGGCGGCTGGAGTCGCGCTGTTGGCGGTTGCGCTCGCACTGGCTTGGAGCGGTTCTCGGCCGGGCACAATCGAGACAGGGGCAGTTCCCAGCCAGGCACAAAGCACAAGCGATTCAGCATCAGCGCCGGCGACCAGCGACCGGCCATCCAGTGCCGACCCCGAGGCAGATGCGACGGAGCTGTTAAGACAGTGGGCTGACTTTCTGAACTCGGGCGAAACGGGGCTCGCCTACCTCCTAATGACGGAGAGATTCCGGGCGAAGACATCGCAGCAGGAGTTTGATTCGGATATGTCCGGAATGCGCGGCTGGACATTCGAAGAAATCAACGTGACGAGTTCAGAGGGGAATGTGGTGCGGGGGGTGGTGGGACTCACCGACGGCAGCCAGGTTATCCCCGAGGGGTTCAAGGCCGTGTACGAGCGGGGCGAGCTCCTTATTGACGAGCTTGTCGCGATTGCAATGTAAGGGCACGGCGGAAGGGCGCCTTCTTGAGCATGATTGGCCCGTATGAGCTACGCAGCGAGCTTGGCAGAGGAGCCATGGCAGTTGTTTGGCGTGCATTCGATACTTCGCTCGAGCGAGATGTCGCCCTAAAGGAACCTCTAACGCCGCCCAACGCTGACGAGGCCACGGCCGCGGAGTTCTCCAGACGCTTTGTTCGTGAGGGTAAGGCGGCTGCGCGCCTGAATCACCCCGGCATTGTCACAATTTACAGCGCAGATATATACGACGGGCGTCCTGTGATAGCCATGGAACTGATTGAGGGGCGCACACTGAGCGCGATTCTCGAGGCTGGGCCGATCGAGCCTCACTCCGTGCTTGCAGTTCTCGACCAGCTGCTCGAAGCCGTCGACTACGCGCACTGCAGAGGGGTCGTTCATCGCGATATCAAGCCTGAAAACGTGTTCATCGGTGAAGACGGTCGAGTGAAGCTGGCGGACTTCGGCATTGCGCACGTGGAGTCATCTGCGGCACTCACGCAGGCGGGTACGATTATGGGCACGCCCGGCTACATGGCACCCGAGCAGGTGGTTGGCGCGCCCGTGGGTGCGCAGGCCGATATATTCGCGATCGGAGTCATCGCTTATGAAATGCTCACAGGCAGGCACCCCTTCGGTCTGTCGACGGGAATCGCCCCGGCCACCGTTATGTATAGAATCGTGCATGAAGCGCCGGCCCCGCTGGGCCTAGATCTCTACTCGCCCGACGCCGTGCGTCTAGCAGATATCGTTTCAAGAGCGATGGCCAAGTCCGTTGAGAGTCGGTACCAGACTGCCGAGGAAATGCGGCTCGCGCTTTACGCTGGCGCACCTTCGTCTGGCTTACAGCAAGTTCGTTCACCCACCGGGAACGGATCGGCACTGAACACCTCTATACTATTCCTCGCTGGTGTTGTGGCCGTACTCACGATTGTCTTGATATACCTAGTTGCGTTCCCTCATCAGCCGGTGAGCGGTCGCGCTACGACTGAGTTGGTGACCACGTCGACCGTGCCCGTCGAGGGCTCAGCCGAACCAGGGGGCGGTACGGGTCGGGCGGAAGAATCGGCCCCCGGTTCGAGTGTACAGCCGAACGATGGTCGCCTTCCCGAGGGGCACCCTCAGATTGGTTCCGGAAACTAGGAATAGGGGAGTCAAAGTGCCTGAGAAGCTCGGACCGTACGAGATCAGGGGTGAACTCGGTCGCGGAGCCATGGCGGTTGTTTGGCTTGGATGGGACACTCGCCTGGAGCGTCAGGTCGCGATCAAAGAGCCTGTGATTCCTCCTGGCACAGGGGGAGGCACCTCCGAGGACCTTGCCGCTCGGTTCGTTCGTGAAGGTCAGGCGGCAGCCCGGCTCAACCACCCCGGGATTGTGACAATTCACGCGGCCGAAGTGTATGACGGTCGCGCGGCTATCGTGATGGAAGTCATCGAGGGCGACACGCTGTCTAGCATCCTGGATGCCGGCGCGCTCACGCCTACCGCCGCATACGCCGTTCTCGATCAGCTTCTCGACGCAGTGGGGTTCGCACATTCGCGCGGGGTGGTTCATCGCGATTTGAAACCAGACAACATCTTCATCACGCACGATGGACGCGTGAAGCTCGCGGACTTCGGGATTGCGCATGTTGGGACGGGTGCTGCGCTCACCCAGGCCGGCACAGTCATGGGTACGCCGGGCTACATGGCGCCCGAACAAGTCACCGGGCAACCGGTGGATGCGCGATCCGACATCTTCGCGATCGGGGTTATCGCGTACGAGATGTTCACGGGCCACAACCCGTTCGGTGCAACAGATGGAATCGCACCAACCACAATCATGTATCGGATTGTTCACGAGGCCGCCCCATCGTTGCCGGCGGAGGCCTTCGCAGGACTACCTGCCGACCTCGGTCCGGTGCTGGCGACGGCGCTTGCCAAGAACCCCGCAGACAGGTTCGCTGACACCAACGCCTTCCGCACAGCGTTGGCGGGTGGGCCGATATCGACGGCGCCGACCGCGGGGATGCCCGCGACGGTGTCGCTCCCGTCGCCTGGAACGCTGCCGCCCGCAGTCGGGCAGCCTCACGGCGGGGGCGCCAATTGGACGCCCTATCTGATTGCAGCCGGTGTCTGCTTGGCGCTACTCGGCGGCTTTATGTTCGTGAGCGGCGGCACAACCAGCGGCTTTACACCCACGACCGGCGTGCCAGGTTCGACAGTGCCCACGGCGACCGGTGTGATTCCGGCCGAGGGGCAGTCGGGGGGCTCAACCGGCAAGCCTACGGAGGACATCACCTACGCTGCCAATGCGCACGCCTCGAGCACGCTTCCCGCTGCCGGCGGCAACGACTACTCAGCGTCCAACCTGCTCGATGGTGACAGGGAGACCTGCTGGGCGGAGGGAATTGCCTGGCGAAACGGACACGACTACGGATCGGGCGAATACGTCGACTTCGACTTCGGGCAAACGGTGACGATCAGCGATATCCGCGTGCTCCCGGGGTACGACAAGGACCCGGGCGACTGGGATCGTTGGCTTACAAACGGGCGGCTGCATAAGGCCGAGTTCGTCTTCAGCAACGGTGACAGGGTGACGCACAGCTTCGACGACCGGCGCAAGATTCAGTCCATCGGCCTGAGTGCGCCCATCCAGGCCGATTCCGTGAGGATGTACATTCGCTCTGCGTACAAGGCGAAGAAGAACGGCTCGCATCCGGGGACCGCAGACACTTCGATCGCCGAAGTTGAGTTCTCTGGTGTGACCAACTAGCTGCACAGGAGGCAATTGAGCGTGTACCGGGAACGCGAGCGAGCCGGGATTTTGCGGATTGTCATGACATTCGGTGGGATCGCAGTCGGAATCGTGGCCGTGATCGGTATCTCCGGGATGCTCGTGGCGGCGCTGCTTGCCCCCGAGCAACCGCAAAGCGCTGTGTCCGGAGCGGCCGCTGTCGCGACTGCGCCAGCTGAGCCCGAAACGACGGTTGCATCGACACCTGCCGTGGCAAGTACTGCCGAGTCCGCTGCACCTGCGCTTGAGGCGACGGCTCAGCCCCAAACCGCGGATCCGAAGGTAGTCGCAATCGACGCAGGACATCAGCTTCACGGGGACTCCTCCGTCGAGCCGATCGGACCCGGCGCATCTGAGAAGCGCGCCAAGGTTGCCGGCGGCGCACGAGGGGTCGCGACAGGCAACTCCGAAAGCAGCGTCAACCTCGCGGTCGCGAAGCTGCTACGCGATGAGCTCGAAGCGAAGGGCTACAAGGTTGTGATGGTTCGGACCACTCAAGATGTCAATATCGCCAACTCGAAGCGTGCCAAGTTGGCGAACGAGGCGCAGGCCGATCTCTTCGTGCGGCTGCATTGTGACGGGAGCGCCAGCTCAGGAACGCATGGCATATCAACACTGATTCCCGTGAAGAACCGCTGGACGAAGGACATCGTCTCCGAGAGTGCTCGCGCTGGACGGTTCGTGCACAAGGCAGTCGTCGCCAGGACGGGAGCCGCGGACCGCGGCGTCGTCAAGCGAGGCGACCTCACCGGATTCAATTGGTCAGATGTTCCGACCGTGTTGGTCGAGATGGGATTCATGAGCAATCGACAGGAAGACCGCAAGCTCGATACTCGTGCCTACAAACAGGCGCTTGCGCAAGGTATGGCGCAGGGGATCGATGACTATCTGGGTGCCGAGTAGGCCGTAGGTAACGGACCGGTCGGGGGACCGGGAGGGGAGTCCCATGAAGTGCGGCGAATGTGGCGCTGAGAACTTCGATACCGCGCAGAGGTGTCTGGAGTGCGGGTCTACCCTGAAGGGGGCCGCTGATGCGGGGCAACCCGTCTCGGATCAGCCCAAGCCCGGTAACGGCGTGTGGGTGGGTGTGATCGCAGCCGCTGCCGGACTCCTACTCGTCGTTGCAGCACTGTCGGCCACCAGCGGGGGCGGTGGCGGCGGTGGGGCGCCTGTCGGAGTGACGACGGCGAGTGTTGATGCGTCTGGAGCGGTGGACCTCTCGTCCCGGCCAAAGTCGAGCGAGGTGGCTTCGGTAACCAACTCCGATCTCGGCAAGTTTGCTGCAGCGGACTACTCGGGGCACTACGAGGGTCTCTCGACTGGCGATAAGGCGGCGGTCAGCCGAAGTGAGTGGGAAACGCGGTGTGCGGAGGTGGTCGCTATCGCCGGACCACTCAAGTCGTATTCAATCATCGAGGTCGAGTATCTCGATGCGGCGAAGTCGATTGTCGTGGTAACGCTCGATCTTGGGTACGCCAATGCTCCGAAGCCCATTCGCACCGAGGCCTACTACATCAACGAGAGTGGCAAATGGGTGCAGAGCATGCTGTGGGACCGACAAATCCTTGAGTCTCGGACGGCGGTCCAGTGATGAAGCGGCTCGCGAAGCGATGGGCAATCGCGTTGACGGGCACTCTGCTGCTCTGCGCGCTGTGTGCGCCATCAGCGTTCGCCGCGAAGCGTCCCCCCGTACTGTTGGTACACGGCTGGAGCGACTCGAGTGAGAGGTGGCTGGCATCCGGCTGGATCGACGGTCGAGAGACGGTGAAGAAGGACACAGAGTGGGCGCTTCTCAAAGCCGGTGTCAGCTCGGCCTTCTACTATGCGTCTGACGAGCCGGTTGTGTATCTGTTCGACTATCACGCGCTTCAAGACGGGAAGGGCGACATACGCCAAAATGCACGCAATCTCGGTGCAGCGATCGAGGTGATTCGAAAGCGGGACAAGTGCGACCAGGTCTTTGTTGTCGCGCACAGTATGGGCGGGCTCGTTTCGCGAACGTACATGCAGGGTGCCAGCGGCAGGAAGTACGCCGACGACGTGCTCGGTCTGGTAACCATTACATCGCCGCACGGGGGCGTTTCAGTACTCGATGAGCTGTCGCTCGGTGGCGCTGGGGTGGTTGCCCCATGGATCGCTGATTGGTACAGCAGCGACGGTGGCAAGCAGATGCAAGTGTCGTCAGCTGAGTCGATTGTGGACTCACTGGACCAAGATGCCGCATCAACTCCGGTAGACGCGAACTACGCCTACGTCGTGGGCAACCACTGGCCCTACTGGGGAGACGGTCTGGTAAAGACAGTCGAAGCCAAGCCAGGCCCAAGCGCCAGGTCGAAGGTCCCATGGGTCAGCTACTGGGCCGATTCTATCCACTCGGAGAACATTGCCGGCTGGATGTGGGACTACGTCCACCCTGGGAACCTCTCAGATGCCGACGAGGACGAGGCCGTATGCAGTGATGATGGGGTAAAGAAGTTCGTCAAGGGACGCTACGATGCCGCAGTCAAGGGCGGCCCAGTCAGCACAAAGTCCCCCTCGACATCTCTCGTCCTCGACTGCTCCGGATCGATGATCGGCGAGAAGATTGAATCCGCGAAGACGGCCGCCGACGCGGCCCTCGACATCGTTGAAGGGGTTGGCAAACAGTCGGGAGTCAACTCGAAAGTCGGGCTTGTCCGATTCAACGAGGCTGCTGAGCCGATCGAAAGCCCCACCGTCAAGTACAAGAAGCTCCGTACTTCAATCCAGGGCCTCGACGCCGGCGGCAGCACGAACCTGGTAGATGCCATTCAAACCGGCATGGAGCAGTTGGCCGGCGCGAACTCACCCGTCATGATCCTGCTCTCGGACGGCGTCGATGAGCAGGGCAACACGAACGATCAGATCATCTCAGCGGCCGACGAGGCCCGTGACAAGGGGATCACCATTTACACCATCGGGTTTGGCACGCCTGGATACGACATCGACGAGGAGCTGCTCAAGGCGGTCGCTGGCAACGATGACCGCTATTCGTACGCAGACCCATCATCACTAGTCGGACTTGCGGGCGGCTTCTTGTACTCCCAGGTCGCTGCGACGTCTCAGGTTCTTGGCAAGTATCAGGGTTCAGTCGCACAAGGACAGACCGACAGCGCCGGTTCTTTCACGGTTGGTGAGACGAGCGGCACGCTGCAGGCAGTCCTCTACTGGCCTGGAAGCACGCTCGAACTCAAGCTCAAGGATCCTGACGGAGTAGAGATCGCAGACGGCTACCCGGGGCTCAAGGTTGTGCGCAGCACATCGCCAGCCCAAGTCTTCATCGAGAACGCAAAGCAGGGCGACTGGGAGCTGTCGGTATACGGTGAAAGCACATCGATGGATCAAGAGCCGTACTACGCTTTGGCGGCGTTCGAGCCCACCACTCAACCAGCGCCAGCCGTCCCGACAACAGCGCCGGCTCCCGCAGCAGTTGCGGGCGGTACGGTATCGGACGGAAGTGGGGTCCTGCTGTTTCTCGGAGCGCTTTGTCTTGCGGGTGCCGTTGCGGCTGTAGTCGCTCGCGGACGCCGGGGCGAGGCACCTGAGAAATCCCCCGAACGTGCGGGTGGAGTCTCTGCGGAATCGACTCAGACAGTGCTGTGGGCGCTGCAGTCAGAATCGGGCGGTCAGTTTCCTCTAAGCAGCGGGGTGAACCGCATCGGACGAGATGCCGATAATGACGTTGTGCTCAATGACCGCAGCGTCTCTCGGCACCACGCCGTGGTGATTGTAGGCAAGCGCGACGCAGTCTTGAGGGACGCAGCCAGCAGTTCGGGTACGCTGGTCAACGGGGAACAACTTGATGGGGAGATCACGCTTGGGGATGGCGATGTGCTGTTCTTGGGCGATGCAATGCTGGTGTTCAGGTCTTTGAGGGGATAGGGGACTCTAAGTGGGCAAGAAGCGCAAGCACAACAAGCAGCAGTCATCTCAGGGGGAGCCGGTCAAGCAACCGCAGTCCGAATCTGAGCCGCAAGCCGAAACGGTAGCCGGTCCGGAGTTGGAGGGTTTGGCTCGTTACGAGATCGATCGGGAGATCGGTCGAGGCGCGATGGGCGTCGTCTACCTTGCATCCGATACGCAATCGGGGACTCGCGTAGCCCTGAAGGAACTCGTGATACCCGAGAACACCACGCCCGAGAAGGCCGCAGAAATGCGCGGACGGTTCGATCTCGAAGCGGAGGTAGCGGGGGCGCTCGACAGCGAGAACATCGTGAAGACGCTCGGATCCTTCTCTGAGGGGGAACGACACTTCATCGTGATGGAGTACGTCGAGGGTGAGTCACTTGATGAGGTGCTCAAGCGAGGCCCCCTGCCCTGGGAGGCGGCGATCGGCGTTGCGACGCAGATGCTCGCTGCGCTCGAGGTTGCTTCTGCGGCTGGCGTGGTGCATCGGGATCTGAAGCCCGCGAACGTATTCGTCACACCCGATGGCGGCGTCAAGGTCGCCGACTTCGGTGTTGCCCGACTAGACGAAGGCGCGGGCCTTACCGTTGCGGGTCAGGTCGTTGGCACTGTGGGCTACATGTCACCCGAGCAGATCAGGGGTGATGAGCTGGATGCGCGGAGCGACATCTTCGCCATCGGAATCATCCTCCATGAGGCCCTGATCGGCTCAAATCCCTTCCACGCCGACCAGCCCACGACGACGATGTATAGGCTTGCGTACGAGGATGTCCCGCCGCTTGACCCCTTCATTGAGGGCTTGCCGGCATTCGTCACGCCCGTCATCAGAAAGGCGACGGCGAAGGAGACCGATCTACGGTATCAATCTGCCGCCGAGATGCTGTCGGATCTTGAGACGCAGACGGCACCGGACATTGCCGCGATCGAGGCAGCGGCCGTCGCTCGCGCGGCGAACGCGGAGCAGGCGGCTCAGCTCAAGCCGAAGCGCAAGCTGCCGGCGAGTGCTAAATGGATCGCGGTTGGAGTCGCGGCCCTTCTGCTGGTGGCCGGCGTTTCCGGAGCCGCCTGGTATTCGTACAAGCAGAAGGCGCTCGCTGCCGAGAACGCCCGCAAGGCAGCGATCATCGTTGAAGGCAAGGCGATGGCAGCCGATGTGGCGCGCCTCAAAGGCCTCTGGGTGGACCTCAAAGGTTGCGTGTCCAAGGTCAAGGCAGATGCTGCGCGCAATGAGCGAGATCTCGACAATTGGGACAAGGAGTGGGCGGCTCGACGTCGTCGATACAGTAAGCGGGTAGCTGAGGTGGAATCGCACAATGCCGCCGAGACTCGCAAGTGGGAGGACAGCTACACCGTGTCTTCGACGTACGACTACTGGTATGGATGGCAGTACTCATCGGAGTACACATATGAGACCAACTACTGGGACTTCCCCTCTGATCCAAAGAAGCCGGCAAAGGTGAAGGTCTCACTGAAGACGGAGAATCGGGAGCTTGACGATCTCGTCGACGAACTCAACGCGTACCGCTCAGATATTGCATCGGCCACACCGCGATCCAGGTTCTTTGGGCCGGTGTACCAAGTGCTCGGCACGACCGCACAGTCCCTCAGTGACTCGGTCGATAAGGTTCGCACGATGATGGCAGGTGTTGTGTCGACGGAGGCACGAGGTCAAAAGATCTCCTCGGCGAAAGTGGACTCAGTAAATCTGGGGTCCCTGGATGCACCGTTCCAGCAGATCGATCAGCAGGTGACGGTTGCCCTCGCAACGAACCGCCTGGGCCTCAATGAGATTCTGGGTGGAGCAACAGATGCCTCCATCAGCGCGACCAGTTCAACAGGGCCATAGGGAGCAGCGCATTGTCTGGACTGCAGCGTTACCGAATCGAGCAGGAGATTGGCCGGGGCGCGATGGGTGTCGTCTATCGCGCATACGATCTAACGCTCGAGCGGCCCGTGGCGCTCAAGGAACTCACCTTTGCAGCTGGTACTTCTGAGGGCCTGCAGGTCGACATGATCGAACGCTTCCAACGTGAAGCCCGAGCGGCCGCCCGGTTAGCGCACCCCAACGTCGTTCAGGTCTTTGACGTCTTCGATGATGGCGATCGGCACTTCATTGCGATGGAACTGCTTGAGGGTCAGTCGCTGGGGGACGCTCTGGATGGTGGCGGGCTGAGTGCCGGAGCGTCGGTCGGAATCTTGCTTGAGGTTCTCGACGCGCTGGCGGCTGCGCATCGAGCTGGCATCGTTCACAGGGACATCAAGCCCGACAACATCTTCTTGCTCGATGACGGCCGCGTTAAGGTCGCCGACTTTGGTATCGCGAAGGTGCTGGATGGGGGAGCCGCTAACGCAACACAGATGGGCACGCTTATCGGCACTCCTGGCTATATGTCGCCCGAACAGATTCTGGGCCAGCCGGTAGACGGACGTAGTGACCTCTTCTCGCTTGGGGTCGTTGGCTACGAGACCCTCTCGGGGCGTAACCCGTTCTGGGCTGAGGCAACGACCACCATGATGTTTCGCATCGCCAACGAGATGCCTCCTCCCATACCGGAGATGAAGGCCACGGGCCCAATTGCGGCTGTTGTGGCCAGATCACTCGAGAAGAACCCTGATGCGAGGTACTCGTCAGCTCAGGAGATGGCCGATGATCTCCGCCGCGCTGCAGGCGGAGCGATGCCTGCCGCGGGTGGCAGCGGTGTGCAACCGGCGCCAGCGTCGGGAAGGTCAGTGTCATCCGGGCTTGTCGCAGCACTCGTTGCACTCGGAATTGCGGCAGCGGTCGGGTTCTGGATGTTCTCGGGCTCGGGGACGACCGGGTCGGTCGTGTCCAATCCGGTGCCTCCAGGAACCTCGAGCGCGAACGGAGACCTGGTCGTCATCCAGCCCGATGGTGGCGCAGACCCTGCAGCCGAGCCTTCTGCTCAAGCGGCATCGAACCAAGGCTCCCCGGGTGCGCCCTCAACTCCGTTCTGGGGTGCGTTCTTCTACGCGAACGAGCGCAAGTCTGCAGCACGCGCCAAGGCCGATGAGCTTGAGAGCGCCGGGTATCCGGCACTGGTGCTTGATACGGCAGACTATGACTCCATCGGTAAGCCGGGGCAGAGTATCTGGGTGGTTTGTTCGGGACCCTACGCCACCAAGTCGGAGGCACAGGACGCGGCATCCGGCATGAAGCGTGAAGGATTCTCGGGTGCGTACGCTAAGAAGGTGCAGTGACCGAGCCATCGTATCGGCGTCGTGCGCCGAGAAAGCGTCGTGTGCCGATAGGGGCGCTGTTTGCTGGTCTTGCACTCGCGGCGGCGCTCGGTTCGGCGGCATACCTTGCCATTTCGAATCAGGCGCCGACCGACACACGGCCGGTCCCCGTCGAGCGGCCGTCCGCAGTGACTTCGAGCGCGCCAATCACTGCCGCGGTGGTTGCGTCGGCGGCGGCACCTCCGTCCGCTACTGTTGAGCCGAGTGCCGCTCCACAGCCCGGGCCACCAGAGGAGCAGCCGCTCGTGATCGCATGGCAGCCGTCCCATCAGGCGGACACCGGCTATCGCGGGTACGCGGAGTACAAAGTGTGCGGGGACATCGTTGACCGGACAATCGAGGCCTTGCCCGAGTTTGAGCACGTGAAGGCATGGGAGACCGGTATGGGTCTGACCGGCAGCAACAACTATCGACCGTCTCCTCGAAATCCCGCGGCGTTCGACTCTGAGCTCGCGAAGTCGAACCGAGCTAAGGCTGACGTGTTCATCTCAATACACAACGACGGAGGTGCGCCCAGTGGCGTACTCGGCGAGTGCATGCCGCGCGACGCTCGTTCTCGCGCATTGACGCGAGCGCTGGTCAGCGCACTCTCGGACGATTTGAGAATTCGTGACCGCGGGATTCGGACTCTTCGGCTCTATAGTCTTGAGAAGTCTCGCAACCATGCGAAGTACAGGGTGCTTCTAGAGGTTGGCGACAATGAGGCCGACCGCAAGCTGCTCACAAGCCCGTCCGGTCGCCAGCGTATCGCTGAGTCAATCGCTGAAGCTCTGAAGGACTTTGAGTACCGTTAGAATTTGGGTGCATCGACAGAGACCAAAGACAGCGAAGGCCGCCCGTGCGGGCGGCCTATCTGATCCGGTGCCTCTTGGCGGCTACCGTTTGACGGTGACCTTGAATCCACGACCCGCGCACTCGGGACACTTCTTATGCGCGTCGTGACCGGTCGCGTCCTTGACCTTGATGTAGCGGTTGCCTTTGCAGGCCGGGCATGTGCTCTTGCTCACCATCAGGATCATCTCCCTTAACTGGAGCTCCTGTAATCAACTGATTCATTCTTCGGCAACTTGTTAGCAATCCTGAAGCCAACATCGAGCGAATTGTGTTCGCTCTGTGACAGATTTCACTCATCCCTGCGCAAGGGTTAGCCGATACCCTTGACACGTAGTTCATGGGACTTAACACTTGCCGTGCCGGTCTATTAGGAATCGTGAGATTCCTCTTCTCTACCTACTAGCGAATTCTGCCTGCAATTCCTTAGTAACACGCACCCGTGGGGGGTCGCGCAAATCAATCGGAGGCTCTTGTGATCGGGAACACGTATGCCGTGTCCGCGTCGTCACGTCCTGATGGAGCTTGGGGGTATCGAACACGCCGCGCGCTTCTCGCGCTGCTGCTGACACTCGCACTCGCACTCGCGTTCGCGCTGCCCGCGCTGGCCGCCGACGGCACGTTGGTGGACGCCGGCTTCGAGAGTGGCGCTGAGGGCGCCGCACTTGCCACCCCGCCGTGGATCAACGTGGGCACCACGCTGCACCGTGAGTACGACGACACACGGGCTGCCGCGGGCTCACAGTCCGCATGGC